>JAJAYU010000134.1 GCA_026786125.1 Chamaesiphon sp. | reverse complement strand
CTATAATCCTTTCCCTTACTGGGCTTCAGGCTTAACGTGAAAAGTCAGAACGGCGATTGACTTTACTCACAGGCGAATCTTCATCGGCAAACAAGTCCAGTGTTAGTTGTTTAACGCTACCTGGATGCTCGAATAGGGACTTAAAAATCGCCGTCTGGACTGTGGAACTATCGATCGGAATTGGGACATTGACCCCCAAAGCTTATGAATGGCGACAGCTTTCCGAATCAGCACTTCCAACACTGCGAGGTCGATTTTATTGTCGCTACCGTAGAGCAGATAAGTCTTCACTACTGGCGCGGCTTGTCCATAGCGATCGATCCGTCCTTCCCGCTGTTCTAATCGGTTCGGATTCCAGGGCAAGTCATAGTGAATATAATACTTCTCGTTTAAGCTAAAAACTAGTTAGTCCGCCTACGTGGACTTCGCATCACTAGCTGCGATTTCAATCATCAGCAATTCTTAACCGAGAAGTATTGATAGTGAATAGCGGCTTGGAAATGGCAAGATGCACGGTCATCAATGTCGTGTTGCTGGGAAGTTACCAGAAGGCTGGCAAACTGCATTGTTCGATCGGAAGCACCCTGAAGATTTTCAGGATTTCCAGAGCTTATATTGTTGGATTAAATCTGTTACTGGACGTGTTAGCGGCTTGGGTGCAACGACAGCGTATGATGTGTCACGGCGGTTAAGTGTGAAACTACGACTGGAACCAGTTGATGTTTATGTACATGCAGGAAGTGCTGCTGGAGCCAGAAAATTTGGTATTGAGGGAGAAAGTGCCCCACTCAGTAACTTTCCGAAAGAAATTCAAGCTTTAGGGGCTACTCATGCTGAAAAGTTCTTGTGTATCTACAAAGACTCGATCGAATCCCGTCATGTGACGCTCGATCGGAACCGATCGTAGAGTTAATAAAACCTAATAGTCTGTCACTATATTTTTTAGTAGTGCACTTAGTCTAGTCCTAAAAAGTCTAAGATAAGTAATGCACTGAGTAGCAGACATTTCGATGGGATAGACGCGGGTTTCATTTCTACTCATGACAAAGAAATCGCTTCACTACAGACCATGCTAGCGACTACCAGTGGTTCATCATTTTGTTCGCTTCGCGTCGGCTGCGTCAACTCACGTCGATGATGATTGTAAATGGTCACTAGCTCTGTAAATAAGGCTTCACCACTAACTCCACGTCGTCTGAGAGCATTAATTTCGCGTTGGCATAGCCTCTTCTAAGAAACTTAAATCAACTTTGGCTCAGAGATTGGGTTTTAACCTGTCTACCGATTTTGACGATCGAAACCGAAAAGTAGCGATCGCGCCCAAGTTTCTTTCATCAATTAGACAACATTTTGTGTTGGCTCAGGTGCTCGGAACGAGAATCGACAGCACGAGGAATACGCGATCGAGAATACTAATTTTAGCCTGGAGATCGAGAGCGTCAGTGGCTTGATATAAAAACCCCAACTCCCGCACCACATAACGCTGAGAGAGACTTAATCGCTGCTGTTTTCGTTCGGCGTTACGTTGCCTGACTTCAGCCATAAAAAGTCTCCGTATCGCCCAGTGGATGCCCAAAACTGCCTAATTTGACTTTGTGTGGTTCAATAACTCAGGTATTAAACTACAACTGATGTAGCTGCTGTGACTATTTCTTCATCCCCCCAAGCTTCAATATTCGGGCGGGTGTGACTAGAAAGTGGATAAAAACGCACGGAATCTTCAGGTAATTTTACTCTTTTTTTGAGTCGCTGTTTGAGTTCTTGATATTTATGGTCGGCTAAAACGCATTCAAAAACGCTGTACTGTACTCTTTGTCCGTAACCTTCGAGGAGTTTGGCAATTTTGCGACGGCGTTTGTCGCAGGGTACGTCGTAAGTAACTACATAAAATAGCATAGTTAACGAGTTAGATATGGTTCGTAACTATAGGTTGGTTGATAGACAAATTGCTTGTATTTTTTGACTTGGCGATTGAGTAAGTCCCAACGGGGTTGTCCTGCGGTCGGAATTTCTTCGGACATTCGCTGGAGAAAAGCTGTCAGGTATTTTTTCCGACCCGATTCGTTAAGGAAACAGCCGCCATCGCGATATTCAAAGTCTGTGGCGGCTTCGATCGAGCGACGATTGGTGAGATATAGTACCAAAGAATCAACGATCGGGGTGCGGAATTCTTCGATCAGATCGGAAACTAGCGCAGCATGACGATCGGATGTTTGGTGGAGACAGCCTGAGTAGGGATCGAGTCCTTGCAGTTCGATCAGAGTCAGTAGGTGATTCCAAATCACTTGATAGCCAAAACTCAGCATGGCATTGATGGGATTTCCAGGGGGACGGCGGCTGCGGGCGATAAAGGTAAAGTCTGGATTTTGGAGGCAGCGACCAAAGGCATCGAAATAGACAGCAGCGGCAATCCCTTCTAAACCCATCAGTTTGTCGATCGCCTCTACCTGTAATACTTGTATAGCTAAATGCTGAAGTCGTTCGATCGACTGAGCCAGTTCAGAAATGGAATTTTTGCGTTGTTGACGCAGGAGTAAAGTCCGACAGTTTTGAATTTTGGCTTGGACAATTTTTCGGGCGACAATTAGCCGATCTATGGCACTGAGATCTTGTTGGTAACGGGCAAGTTGGCGATAGCCACGTTCGATCGAAAGGGTTCGACCATAACAAAATCCCAGCCTAGAAAGATATGCGATTGGGATATCCCGTTGCAAACAGGCGCGAATAGCGGGTGTGGTGATTTGACTATTGCCAAAAACCAGAATCTGTTCGGTCAATGGGAGTTGCACTCGCTGAATTTCGATTTTCTGACGTTGGATAATCAGTTGTTCCTGCTCTAGTGAGAGGTAGCAACCTTGCAAGGAGAGGTAGAGAGTACGCATTAGCGACGTAATGTACTGTGATTTTCCCGGCTATTGAGATGGGCGGTTTCTGGATCTTCATCGAGGGGCTGGAAGGATGCTGTTCTGGATTCTCGATCTGGTTGGAGATATTTAATGATGCGATCGCTGGCGGTAGCTGTAACGAAGGTGGAAAGGGTAATCAGGATGGTATTGATAATTACAGCGGCAAGTCCCAAAGGGGCAATCAGCAGGATGATTAAAGTAATACTGCCATTGGCAGCGGCAAGGGCAACATTCCGAACTAGCTGACTGCGTTGGTTGATATACATCGATCGTATTTTTAGCTGTACATCATGTAGCTTTCCCCATCAGGCGACAAATATTACTACTTGATTATAAAAAGATTTGCATTTGGGTTTAATTCAGATAGGATGCCGTACATACTTACCTATGTCAACTAGATGTTTGTATTCAATTGATATCCCTAACGAGTAGGAATTTTAGCTTTAATGGTTTTAAGTTAGGCGCGGCGATCTCTGTGTTTCCATTCAATTGATATCCCTAGCGAGTAGGAATCCTACAAGGAATTAACCATGCAAAATTTAAGTTATGTCGTTTCCATTCAATTGATATCCCTAGCGAGTAGGAATCTATTACAGTTAGAGTCATAATGAACATTGTACAAGCTTTGTTTCCATTCAATTGATATCCCTAGCGAGTAGGAATCCTATCCTTATTAAACCCAAAACCAAAGCCAAGTTCAACACTCATTAGCGACCCTCAGCTCAAAATTTAGACAAGATTATCTTTGACAGAGCGATCGAAACAACTCAAACGTATATGTATCATGCTATCGAGGCTCCCGACGAGGATATTCGATCGCAGCCATTCCCGATGAGGGTCGCCAATCAACATACACTCACGATTGCTCGATCGATCTCCTGATTTGATCGTGTACCTTAGCGAATAAACTAGCCTGATGCAGCGTTTGAAACGACTGCCCAGTCAAAATATTCAGACAGGCTAAAACTCGTGATTGCCATTGCGATCGATCCTGGATGTCATCACCCCAGGCAGCCAAAAGTTCCGGCTCAGACATCCCACCCAACCGATGGGACAATCTATTCCGAATTTTCTTACAATCTTCCGACCAAAAATACTTAAAATCCCCTACCTTATCAGTAGCAGTAGGCAAAGATACTTTTAATATGCCCTTTTTGACTGAATCCTGCTCCCATTTAACATGTGTTTCAAGTTCTCCTCTTTCCTTTTTTTCTACATTTTTACTTATAAAAGTACGCTTGAGATCTGGATGACTGGTCAGGATTGAATTGAAAACGATCGGACTATCTTTGCCGTTATCTTGAAAATTATTGCCAAGATTAGCCTTTGCCCATTCCAACAGACCGCCTTCAATCGATCGAAAGCTGTGCAACATGGCTTCGGCGACATTATTTTGCTCCAGTCGCACCACTGCCAAATATGCTTGCTCATAAGCCATCCACCACCAAGTCTGACTCTGTGCGATTTGGGCTGAATCCACAGGATCGGCACAGTTAATCAATGTCGAAAACCTGTGAAATTCACCGAGATTCCAAGCAATGCCAGCTTCGAGCAGATTGGCTACAACTCCGATATTTTTGGTTTCAAAGTAGGGTGTTAATAGTTCCTTGGCACCAGCATAGTCATATCGATCGAGTAATCCGAGTGCTTGCTGTTGAGTCCGATCCCAGAGATAGTTTGTGCCGAGAAATGGCCCAGTGTAGTCTGAGGGCTTCCCTGCTTGGTTGTTTCGTTCATTTTGATGAAACTCAAAGAATTTGATCCGACCGCTGTACAAACTTAGTCCAGAGATACGTCCAGATTCAGATGTTTGCCCCACACCACCTTTTAAACCCAACCATATCTCCACATTTAATGGCGGAGCAATATCCTTGCGCCAAGTATTTCGCCACCACTCAAATGTGTCTTCTAAATTGGCTGGATTGGTGTCGTCTTGACCTTATGGAATGATAGTGGTAGGGATCTGATGATTTTTCTCGGCCCAGGCTTTAATCAATTCGCAGCTATAGATCGTATCTTTATCTCGCTGGCGAATGTGATTTAATTGATCGGTACCGATTAAATATAGTCGATCTATTTTAGCTGTTTGTTCTATGAGTAATTTGCCAATAATAACGGGTTTAATTCGATCGAGATATTGCTCTCCAGCATCGACTAAATGTTTGGTTAAGTCACGATAGTTAATCTTACCTAAATTTAGATCGCTAATAACTTCAGCCTGTTCGCCAATAATATCGCCATCTTGCATTCGATCGTCCCCAATGTTGTACCAAAGTCCTGTGG
>JAJAYU010000133.1 GCA_026786125.1 Chamaesiphon sp. | reverse complement strand
GGGGTGCCACTTGTGGGTACCCTGAATTTACACTAAGCAATAGTATATTTAAACTAGTGTAAGAGATGAGGATACTAGTTACCTGTAGGGGTGGCTTTCATGGGTACCTACGGGTTTTGGCAGCATTCAAGTTAATTAATGGGTGATTCAAGCCTAATTTGTGGATAATAGTAGATGAAGGTTTAGCCATGTCCAAGATTGAATTGGTGCGGCAATCGCGATCCGCCTAGTTTAAGAATAAACGTGAATTTACAACAAGTTTTCAACACGACTCAGCCGATCATTGGCGTAGTTCATCTTTTGCCCTTGCCGACTTCAGCGCGGTGGGGTGGTAGTCTGAGTGCGATTATCGATCGAGCCGAACAAGAAGCAGTTGCTTTGGCTTCCGGCGGTGTGAATAGCATTATCGTCGAGAATTTTTTTGACGCGCCGTTTCCGAAAAGTCGGGTAGATCCGGCGGTAGTTAGTGCGATGACGACTGTTGTTTCAAGGTTGAGAGCATTAGTATCGATGCCGATCGGGATCAATGTCCTTCGCAATGATAGCCTGAGCGCAATGGCGATCGCTAGTTGCACTGGAGCCGCTTTTATTCGGGTAAATGTCTTATCTGGAGTAATGGCAACAGATCAGGGCTTAATTGAAGGCTGTGCTCATGAGTTACTTAGGTATCGGCGCGAATTGGGTAGCGATGTTAAAATCATGGCAGATGTCCTGGTCAAACATGCTCAACCATTGAGTTCGAGCGATATCACAACAGCGGTGCATGAGACAATCGATCGAGGACTAGCAGATGCAATCATTCTATCCGGCGTAGCTACGGGTAGTCCACCTAGTATTGAAGATTTGAAGCAAGCTAGGGAAGCTGCTGGTAACACGCCGATGATCATCGGTAGTGGTGCAGATTTTAGAAATATTAGTAACCTGATGCAATTTGCCGATGGCGCGATTGTATCGAGTTCGCTCAAAAGACAAGGTAAAATCGAGAACTCGATCGATCCAATTCGCGTCAGTCAATTTGTCGAAGCAATGCGTCAAGATCTGGCAAGTCAATCTGTCCAGCGAGCGATTGATTCGATGAAAATTCATTCTTGAATTGGTGGATAGTGGATGGTGAATGGTGAATAGTCATTTGCCAACTCCACTATTCACTACCCACTATTCACTACCTCACTTCCTATGAAACGTCGTCAAACCCCGTGGATTTATCAATACTCTCGCCTACTAATTGGCATCATTGCGATTTTAGGCATCTGCGTTACAGCTTATTTAACCTGGGTGAAACTTAGCAACAACGGAGTTTGTGGATCCGAAGGTTGCCAAATTGTACTTGCCAGTCCGTTTGCAAATGTCGGTAATTTTCCGCTGACTGGATTGGGCTTGTTGAGCTATGTCGGGGTGGCAGTGATGGCATTTGCACCATCATTAGTCGATCCCAAAACTAAAAAAGCAACCCATAATCAGCTCAATAATCTCACCTGGTTAGGGTTATTGCTGGCTGGAGTTGGCATGGCGGTATTTAGCGGCTACCTGATGTATTTACTGGCTTTTGTGATCAAAGCCGCTTGTCCATTTTGTATTGCCTCTGCAATTTTTACCTTTTTAATTTTTGGACTAACACTATTTGGGCATGACTGGGATGATATTGGGCAAGTAATATTTATGGGTATGGCGGCAGGTTTGGTATCGCTGCTGGTATCTCTAGTACTTTACAGCACGTCGATGCCCCAAGGAGCAAGCTACACGAACGGGCAGCTCGAAATTACTTCCCTCTCACCAACTACCGATATCGCGCCAGGGATCGGCTGGGCAATCAAATCTACTTCTACTGCTGCGGAAATCGAGCTAGCAAAGCACCTAACTCAAACAGGAGCAAAGATGTATAGCTCTTATTGGTGCCCACATTGCTACGAGCAGAAACAGTTGTTTGGTAAACAAGCTTGGGCAGAAGTTACTAATATTGAATGTGCTGCTGATGCCAAAAAGGATCCCCAACCAGAAGTTTGTACAAAGGCGGGAATTAAAGGTTTTCCAACGTGGAGCATCGATGGCAAATTGGAGTCTGGAGTCAAGAAGCTTACCAAACTTGCGGAGATGACTGGTTATAAAGGTAACACTGCATTTAAGTACGATCGATTATTTACTAGATAATTAATCTTGATTTATGTGGCTAGATCGCAAGAGTCATAAGCTTTTACAATCGATTTTTGCTAAATCAGATTGGAGTGTTTTTAGATGTTTGTGCAATTTAGAACTTGTGCAATTGACATAAATAGTTTATATATTTTAGCATCGCTCAAAAAACACTCGAATTTACCGAATGCTTACAAAATCCCAATTAATTCAATCAATTACCTCGATCGGTATGGCAATCAGTTCTGTTGGTGCTTCTTTGACGGTGGCTCAAGCCAAGCCGTCAATTCCTAATAATGTGCATCAGAATACTGTTGTTTCACAATTAGCTCCAAGCACCGATAGCAAACCGCGTCGATATGGTCGAAAGATCGCATTGGGTGCGAAAGTGGAAACAGTTTCAGGGGCAGCAGAGATTGCCTTTGCAGAACATTTAGCAGCACAGAATATTAAATTTTACGGTGCTTATTGGTGCTCCCACTGCCAACGCCAAAAATCTTATTTCGGGGCGGCAGCGGCGGCTAAACTACCATACGTTGAGTGTGCAAAAGATGGTGAAAATTCTCAGCGAGAACTTTGCCGCACTAAGAATATTCAGATGTTCCCAACTTGGGTAATCAATGGTAAAAATGTCCCAGGTGCCAAAACCTTGAAAGATCTTGCTGTTCTCACTGGTTACAAAGGATCGATGAATTTTACTGTCCCACAATAATTTTTAGATGAGTTAGCTACTACTAGTAAGTATTGGTTAGTGATAATGAATATAAGTTCTATCGGCTGACTAGCAAAGGCTAACTTATCGTTTTTTGATGCTCACTTTTTCAATATATTCGGGAAGCTTTGGCTGTACCGCAATAAATAATTTAATACCCCCCGATCTTCGCAATGAATAACTTACTCAATCTGTGTCGATTTCCGGTTCTATCATTACTACTGTCATCGCTGTTCTTAGGTTCTTTACCTGCACGGGCAACAACTCAAACAGCAGCAGCAAATAGACTGGCAACAACATCATCTTTACCCCAGTCGATCGAATCCAACCCAGCCACAGATGGAGTAACTAATTTAAATAGGTCAGCAATACCACCTAGTCAAACCTTACTTGCTCAATCTACAAAAGTGAGTCCTCAACTAGAAAAACAGGTACTAGAAGTGCTTCGCAAACATCCAGAGGTTTTACTAGAAGTCCTTCAGAAATATACGCTCGAACAAGAAAAGAAGCAACAACAAGCTCAATTAGAAGCACTCAAGCAAGTTCGCAAAAACACCAAAGCTCTAATTGGTGATTCACCAGTGATGGGAGCTAGCGATCGACAGATAGTAATGTTAGTATTCTCTGACTTCCAATGTCCATTTTGTGGGACTGCTAATAAATCTCTGAAAGAGTTTATGGCAAAAAATAAGGATAAAGTCACCCTAGTTTATAAACATTTTCCCCTAACTCAAATTCACCCCGAAGCTTTACCTGCGGCGCGTGCGGCTTGGGCTGCAAATAAGCAGGGCAAATTCTGGGAATATCATGACGCTCTGTTTGCCAACCAAGCTAAATTAGGCGAAGCTTTCTATACCGAAACTGCTACTAGTTTAAAGCTAGATCTC
>JAJAYU010000132.1 GCA_026786125.1 Chamaesiphon sp. | reverse complement strand
GATCTAAATTATTCACTCATCAAATCTAACTGCGGCGATCGACCGCTGCCAATCCAACTATTGGAGCTAAATAATTTGCCCCCACCGTTTCAGCAGGTAATTAGATTAAATCCCGACTTATCAAATAAAAATCGCCACCCGATCGATCTCAGTCAGATTTCCAAATTATCAGATCGAGAAATTAAGAAATTATTCGATCGCAAGTTTGTCCTAGTTGGGATATTTGAACCCAAATCTATTCTAGCTAAAGATGCGCTCGCGCTCGATCGCCTCCTCCTGGCAAAAGATCGAGTACAGCCGATTCCACTGGTTGTACCCTGGAGCAGCGGTCGAGAATTAATGTGGATTTTCTTATGGTCTGTACTGACTACATTCGCTGCTTGGCAGGTGAAATGGCGATTTTTAGTGCCATTGGCGAGCGGGTTACAAATCGCGATCGCCGGACTGTTGCTAATGTTCGGTCAAGGCGTACCGATAGCGATCGGCATAATTGCCACAACGATCGGATGTTTGGTAATTTCGATCGTCAGACAAGTAGCTGCTCGTCCAAGGGCGACGATTTCTGAGTAATTGGTGTTAATGCATCTGATTATGTACTATATATCTTCCTACTTATAGGTGAGTTGCTCCGCTATCCAAATTCCCGATGAAAAATCATCTCACTCTCGCTCTTACGACGATTGAGATCGACATGCAGGAATTCATCGCCAGCTGGAATCGATCGAAGTCATAGTCGCAATCGATTTATTAAAAACAGGAGCTTGCGCCTCGTTTTTCGGTCATCTGTTAACAAAACAAAATCTAGCTTACAACAAACATTATGTCCCAAACTGAAGATAGATCCGAGCTATTAACAAATCATAAAGAGCCTTGGCTTGCTGTAAATTTGTCTAAAATACTGCCAGGTATCGGACAAATTTATGCTGGTAAATCTATCAGGGGATACACTATTATATTGACTTGGCTACTATTACTGACAATCGGATTTTTGCTATTAATTAATCCAGGTACTCTTCCGATCGGCGGTGGTCTTCTCATATTTTGTTTAGTAATTTTACCCATTTGGAATTTATTTGATGCTTATTATTTAGTTAAAAAAATAAACGCTAGAGAATTTGAATCCGAGCGTAAACAGCATAAAGATCCCTGGCTGGCAGTTTTTTTATCTAGTTTTATTCCTGGATTAGGACATGCTTATCTTCATCAATGGTTATCAGCTATTATTTTCATTGTTGTATTTATAGCAGCTTTTGTTGCAGCAAATTTGCAAAATGCAACTATAGTTATAATTGCAAAGTTATTGCAGTTTGTTTTAGGATTTTTCATTTTATACAATGTTTATGTGTCCACGCCTGTGCGTCGAGAGCGATCGCATCGGACGATCCTGCTATTTATCATGGGTATTTTCGGCGGCGCTATCTTAATCAGTGCTACTTTAGCACTTCTCATTCGACACTTTATAGCTGAAACACGATACATTCCATCCGGTGCGATGCTACCTACTTTGCAAATTAATGACCGACTGATAATTAATAAATTGATTTATCGCTTTTCCAATCCCGTCCGTGGGGATATAGTTGTCTTCAATCCTACCGCTCAATTAGAAAAAGAAAAGTTCAAGGATGCTTTTATCAAACGGATAATCGGCTTACCTGGCGATCGGATCGATGTCAAAGACGGTAAAGTTTATATCAATGGCAAAGTCCTGACTGAAAAGTATCTCGATGAAGCTCCGGCGTACAACTGGAGTAGTACGGCATTGACTCCCGATGGCATCGTACCTTAAGGTCATTATATAGTATTGGGTGACAACCGCAACAATAGCTATGATAGTCACTACTGGGGATTTGTACCACGTCAGAATATTATTGGCAAGGCTACTAACAGATTTTATCCTGTCGATCGTGCTGGCTCGATCGTAGTGAAGCAATAGGTAAGTAGCGGATGTTATATTCGTACTCTGGAAAGTTTCGCCCATTAACTCCTACTCATTTCCTGTCTTTGTCTCCAGCTATGCCTTTGAATCACTTGTGTCCGGCAGTTAGGAGGGACGGTGTAAGGTGTTAGTCAAGACGTGCTATAAAAGACGAGTCACGAGCGAGCTTATCTCAAACTTGCACTATTCGATCGAATCAGCCCGAAAGAATATATATGCGGTAATTGAGATCGCACTCAACCACAAGCAATCATCCCCAACCATCAGATCGTGAAAACTAAAATTCTTGCCACACTATTACTTGCCACCTTAACCTGCGGTGGCATTAGCACAGCTTACCTCATCCCCGCTATTGCAAAAACACCAGTAGCCAATACTACTGCCAATCGCGTCTACACCACAGCAAATCCCGCCGTGGTGACGATTCGCGGGAATAGTGCCTGGGGAAGTGGCTTTATCATCAGTGCTGACGGTTATGTGATTACCAACGCGCATGTAGTTAAAGGGCAACCCGCAGTAGTGACATTGATGATGGCGGATGGGAAAACGGAAATTCCTGCCGATTTGGTAGGATTCGGCAAAGATGGGCTGGATTTGGCATTACTCAAAATCAATCGTCGGGGTCAAAAATTCCCCACAGTTGACCTCAGTCAGACGACTTCTAGAGTCGGGGACAATACCTATGCCATCGGTACGCCGTTCGATGAAGCTTTCAAAAATACATTGACTACTGGAATCGTCAGTGCCATCCGTGCAGATGGTAACTACATCCAACACAATGCCAACATCAACAAGGGTAATTCTGGTGGGCCATTATTAAACGATCGAGGTGAAGTAATTGGTGTAAATACGTTGGGAATTGGTCGAGATACTGGCAATATTGGACTCAACTTAGCGATTAGTGCCAATCTAGTCCGTCAATTTGTCAGCGAAGCGCGTCAGGGTAAAAGTTCGCCTGTAGCAACGATCGATGATTAAGTTCGATCTCGCGCTGCATATTTTACCAATAACTACCCGATCTGAACGTATAGATCGGATTTTACATCAAGATTCTCACCTGTAACTAATTAGGAACTCTCATGAAACTAGCTCAACCCAAATCATTCGCGATTTTCAAAACTGCATTGCTATCTAGCCTCATCACGATCGCTGGAGCGTCAGCAACTCAAGTGATGGCTGAAAATACACATCCACAGATCGTCGCCCAAGCATCGCCGACAGTCCAGTTTTATTGTGGTAAAGCCGCAGATCTTAGCAGTAAAAGCAACCTTCCCGCTACAGTTATCAAAGTT
Source organism: Chamaesiphon sp. (assembly GCA_026786125.1). Taxonomy (GTDB): domain Bacteria; phylum Cyanobacteriota; class Cyanobacteriia; order Cyanobacteriales; family Chamaesiphonaceae; genus Chamaesiphon. The sequence continues at coordinate 2,084 of JAJAYU010000132.1, read as the reverse complement.
GCTGGTTATGAAGAAGAACCCGTATTAATCATCTGGAAAAGTGAGGCATTTAAAACTACCCCTCAACAACGGTGCGAAACAGTCTCACCCAAATTTCAAGCAGCAATCCAACAGGGTCGCCATTATCTGACAGCGGGGATCGATAAAAAAAGTGGTTTGGGGATGATCTGTGCGGTGGCTAACGCCGAACAACCTTGCGATCGCACGAATATGTTATTTACACTCAAATCTTATCAAGATGCGGGTACGACGATCGAAGAACTTAATAGCATACTCGTCGCTGGAACGACGAGTACGCCGCAGTATCAGAGCGGTGGCAACCGAGTGGTCGATCTCCGCAACTTTGCGCTATTGCGGAAAAAATAGTTGACAAATAGCGATCGATAATCGATTGTCGATCTGTAGGTTAGTTGCGATCGCCAATTAACCTACAGATCTAAACTTTGGCTCACTCTTATCTAAATCGTGAAGACTCTACCTTTTAATAAATATGAAAATCAGCTTAATTACTAGCTTTATCCCGTTCGGAATGGCTGTTGCTTGGATTCTATTGCCGATCCAGTCGATCGCCCAAACACCAAGTAAAGTTAGCTTTTATTGTGGTCAAACTTTCGATCCCAATAGTAATGCGATCGTTCCTACGACCTTGGTTGCTAGCTCTGCCAAACGCGAACCTGTCGCCTTGATTCAATGGAAATCGAAACTGAGTGGCAAGTATACCCCCCAAGTTCGCTGCAATACGGTTTCGGCTAAATTTCAGCAGGCATGGGAAGCTAAACGATTAAATTATCTGACGGCTGGGCTAGATAAAGCTTCGGGATTGGGAATTATTTGTGGTGTTAAAGAACTAGCTACTCCCTGCAATCGATCGAGCATGTTATTTACGTTGGCAAATGGTGCCGATGCTAATGAAACACTCGACAGAATCAGAGGAATTGGAAAGGGAAATGGTGGCGGTCCCGATCCGCAAAGCTCTGGAAATAGCGTAGTAGACATCGACTGGATTATTAATTAACTCTTATGCCACAAACAAACAGATTATTGAGCTGGGTTGCGATCGGTTTATTTCTACCCATACTCACCGTCTCGTCCCCATCTCTAGCGAGGGATAAAACAGATAAAGTCCAATATTTCTGCGGTCGCATCAATCAATCTGGCACGATCGTTCCCACCACTCAAGCGGTAAGTAGTGGCACGAGCGAGCCTGTGTCGTTGATTCTTTGGAAATATACACCACCGAAAGGGATGACGAATCAACAACGCTGCGAAACAGTATCCAAGCGATTTCAATTGGCATGGGATCGTGGTACTTTTGATAAGTTGATTGTCGGAGTAGATAAAAAAACGGGACTTGGCTTAATTTGTGCGGTGCCTTATGCCGAAAAAGAATGTACTCGATCGCATTTATTATTTATGCTCAGTATGGGTAGCGATGCCGAAGAAATTCGCGATAGGTTACGTAGTACTGTTGGGCCAGGAAAAGGTCGGCCGCAGTCTCAGTCTAGCGGTGAAAATGAGATCGATATGCAGTTATTAATCGATCTATTAAAAAACAAATAGACAAACAGATCCCTACGAATAGATCCCCGACTTCTCGAAGAAGTCGGGGATCTGAAATCACTAAAACATCCTCAAACCATGAAAAATATTACGCCAATTATTCTATCTAGCCTATTTTTATTATCAGGAGTCTCGATCTTGCAAGCAGCCGCATTATCGAATCACCCAGATTCAAATCTTAAATATTCAACCGTAAATCGCATTGCCGATACCACCATGCACGTCCAGTCAGGCAAAAATGTCGGGTCTAATGTCTTAATTGCCAAAAAGATTGCAATTTCCCAAGCGAGTAGCATTCCCTCTGTATATTTAGGAACTTGGTCTGGCAGCGCAAATCAGAACAATAACACTGCGTGGTCTATTTCTTTGTCAATAGCTTCTGGATCGATCGGTTCGGTAGTTGGTAAAATTGATTACCCATCCTTAGACTGTGGAGGGGAGTTGACGCTACAGCGAGTCACAAAAAATTCCATAGAACTTTTAGAGAATTTGAGCTATGGCATGGATCGTTGCATCAATCGAGG
>JAJAYU010000131.1 GCA_026786125.1 Chamaesiphon sp. | reverse complement strand
GATCGGATCCCCGCTGCAATATCCCGATACCGTCAGCCTAAAAAATCGCGTTTGATTTCACTAGGAAAGTCTATAGCTTGGGTTCAATCTATTGGTAGCGAAATTCAAAAAACTCGCCCCTGTGTGGTAGTTTCACCTGACGAGATGAATTTACATCTAGCAACTGTAATTATCGCCCCGATGACAACGAAGGGAAGGCTTTATCCTAGCCGTATTCCCGTTCATTTCCAAAATAAAGACGGACATATAGTTTTAGACCAAATTCGTACTGTTGATAAAACTAGACTAATCGAAAAACTGGGTATGATCGATCCAGATCAACAGCAGGCTGTTTTGTATGCTTTAGCTGAGATGTTTGCGGACAATTAATCTTTAATAGGGATGGTTTATCATGCTTTGATAATGAAACTATCCCGCAAATGAAAATCAGCTTCTTTACCGCTGTGAGCAATAGCCCAATAACTCAACTCATCCTGACTAGATTTAATCACCGTCGTTACCGACATTTATAAATCTTGCTCAGCTAAAATCAGTTCACTCAGATCAAAATCCAAACTGAGCGTGATGTAATTTGGATAGCGATCGACCTTAAATGGTAACGAGGTAAATGTCAATTCATCCCGTAAACCTTGGCGATAATCATCAAGAGCAAATACTGCCCAATCACCAGATGGTGAGAGATTGAACTCCCAATAATTGGCATCGCCTGGGATACCAATAAAGAACTCAAAACAGGTAGCTTCCCAGAGATGCGACTGGCGACTAGGTGAGCTTGCTGGTGGGTCGATCGAGATGGCATTCAGATCGCCAAATAGTTGATACTCGATCAAGAGCATCTGATCTTTTCGATTTACTCGACCATTAATTTCAATCTGCGGTAAATTACTGGTGGCGGGAAATGGCTTAAGTACAAAATTAATAATCATGGGCGGAGATCTTCAATGATTTTGCGAATGGCTTGTGCTTGTGCTTCGATACTTTCAGTTAGTTTGAATTGGACTAAGGCTCGATCAAGATTGTGGTTTGGATGCTTAACTTTAAAATAAACATCTCCAGCCAAATGATCGGTGAAAAAGCGTAAGCCTAATTCAAAGGCAATTAATCGAATCCCATCAAACAGATATTCATAGTCATAATCGGTCAGAAATTCACTTGCTTGCGAGAGATATCCTTGAAGCATCGATCGACACATTTGCACGTCGAAATACACCTGTTTCCAATCCTTTGTTTCTTCACCGAGGGGATTGCAACCCGATCGCAAGCAATCGCCGATATCATAGTGTACCAGCCCTGGTTTGACAGTATCTAAATCAATAATCCCGATCGCTTGTTGAGTCGTGGTGCAGATCATCACGTTATTGACCTTAGGATCGCCGTGAATCGGGCGTAAAGGTAGCTTGCCAGCACTTTTAGCATCTTCTAGTACTCGTGCCCATTCCTGCCGCTGCTCGACAAATTTGAGGCAATAATCTACTTCAGGGTTTGGCGCGATCGTATGTGTCGGCAAGACTCGATGATAGTATTCGAGATACTGGGGCGTAATATGAAATCCTGCCAATGTATCGGCTAATTGCGTCGGATCGAGATCGCTGATCAGATGATGAAATCTGCCCAGCGCGTAACCCACTTCACGCCCATGATCCACATCCTTGATGATATCGATCGATTCCGCATCATCAATGAAGCTAATCGCCCGCCAATAGGTATGATCGGGTTCTAGCCAGCCATCTTGTCCTGCGGTGGTTAATAATACCCGTGGTACCGCCCATCGTCGCTCAGGATTATTTACTTCGGACTGCAACTTATCGCAGATATGGTTCGTAAAGATCCGCATATTCTGCATCACCAATTCCGGCTGCAAAAATACATGAGTATTGATCCGCTGCAAGACAAAATGCGGCTCGGCGGCATCTGCCACCGTGACCAGGAATGTATCATTAATATTGCCACTACCAAAGGCGCGAACATCCTTTACTTGGCTAGACACAGAGAATTTTTGGGCGATAGTAATCAGGCGATCCAATGTTCTGTAGGATTGAGGGTTCAAGGTTTCAACTTTAAACTATCAACTATCAACTATCAATTACTTTACTTATTTTCCAGTGACTCAACTAGAGACTTTTCTTCTAGGGCGATCGAATTATGCTCAGTTACCAGTTGATTATAGGTGTCAGTCTGCTCTCTGAGCCTTGCGACTAGTTGATTGTAGCCATTGACGCGATCGTTAAAGTTGGACACGCGGAAATTATAATCACTTTGGGGACTGCTAGAAATTGAACTCTGAAGACTTGATCGTTCTGTGTCAACCGATGTAGCTTCTTGCTTTACCTGTGCTGCTAATTGCTCTAGTGCTGATTTTCGTTCGCCCAACTGGACATTTAGAGCTTTAGCCTTTTTGCGTAGTGCGGTGAATACTCGCTCATACTTTTCTGAGAGCAATACAATCGCCGATCGATCTGTAAAGTATTTACGGTAATGTTCTTCTAAATCAGGACTGAGATTGAGCACTTCAGTCCCCAGAATTGAATGCAGCTCATTATCTACCGATCGAGCATCTTGCGATCGATATGTCTCGACTAGCTTCAGAATGCGGGGATTCTGAAGTTTTGCTAATGCCGATTGCAACTGCTTATTTATTTGGGCTTGTTCCAGCAGTGACATCCGCTGATAGACAACATGGAGCATTTCATGGGCTGCTGTTACTTCCATTACCCCTTGCAGTCGTGGATCTACGACTTCTTGGAGGAAAATTCCCCTACTGGGTACATAACAACCCAGGACGATCGTATGCTCAGAACTCTTGCACAGATTGAGCGATAACTTTTGGCTTTCGATCGTTGGGTGATTGACATAAAATAATTTACGAGCAGTGTCTGTCATTGTCGCCGCTGACGCAAGTTTGGCAATTGCTGGCGATGGTTGATAGTGAAGCAGCTTACTCCAATCCTCCAAATCTTGAGTAAACCTGATCCCGATAATCACGACAGCAATAATAATTGCTTTACCGAGATAACGTTTTAGCCACTTCATACAAAAAACTTAAGATAGGATTGGGACTTGGTGATTGGGAATGGGTGCGTTGTCCCCACACCAATTTAGCAATGGATTACCCTGTGTGTCCATACAATACAAAAGTGACGGAGTGAGGGCTGGATCTAAATTTGTTAAACTTCGTTGCGCGGCTCCAACCAAAGCCGATCGGGTGTGATAAATTTGCTGTTATAGATACCAACCCTTAATTTTTAAGAGCGATCGGTGATAGAAAATAATTTTGCACAGACTAACCTAGCTGCTCAACTAGCCGCAGGTGAAGAAATGAGTGACTATGTAGCCCATCTTCAAATGCACATGGCACTTCAAGCTCGCAATCTAGTTCCAACGCTGACGAATGCCGTTGATAGTCGCGAAGTGTTTTTATATCAGACTCAGGCACATTTTGAAAAATTGGCATCAAGACAACTCGGTTAATTGGTGGATACTTCGGCTACGCTCTGCTAAGGCAGACGCTACGCGAACAGTACAAGTAGATCTGTAGGTTGGG
>JAJAYU010000130.1 GCA_026786125.1 Chamaesiphon sp. | reverse complement strand
GGAATTACAAGATCGCAACCACAATCAGCAATATGATGTCGGTGAAAAGTTTCAAGATCGAGGTCTTAATCAGCTCGCGCTCTACTTGATGCCTGCCGACGAAGATCGGATCGATCGCAGTCTATGGTCGTCAATTAGCCCTGTAGATAGTGTTCAGCATATATTTCACCAGGTTCGCGATCCAGGTAAATACAAAATTCGGGTCTATTTTCGTCAACCTGTCAACCGATCTAATCAAGCTTATGCCCTAGCTTGGTGGACTGTTTCAGGAAAATAGGAAAATGAGACTGTAGCAGGAGATATACAGTATATTCACTGAAGCTCAAAGCCTAAACCCTAACTCTATGACTTTCTGCACTTGTAATATGGGCTAAAAACCTGAAATAATTAACGAAAGGTGACATTATCTCAAGATCCCGCTCCCAAATAATTTTGAAAATATGGTACTAAACAGCAAAAACTGGGGATTTTAGATCTATAGAGAGAAACCATTAGCACTGCTAAAGCCAGATCTTATGACATTATTACCAGATCTTTCCCAAGAACCAACGCACCATCACGGTCGCGATCTCGATGCACTATCTAGGTTGGAAACATTTCTCTACCTCACGCCCGTCGTAGGATTATTGCCTTCAATGTGGGCAATCTATCGGTGCCAACGAAACAAGCGACAATTAGCGGTATGTCGGTTATCAGTCTTACTTGCCTTTACGTGGCTAAGTATCTACCTAAGTTTGAATGTCGGCGCAGATTTATCAGGGGCATCAGCAGTCGGATTTAGACTATTATTTCTAAATAGCTTAGCTACCTCTGGGTATTTTATGGCTAGCGTATGGTTAATGGTGCTACTCTGGCAAAAGAAATCTTTGAGATTGCCTGGATTTAGTATTCTAGCCGAACGGACAATTCAGTAGCGTACCACAACGTTGCAGGCTTATTGATATATACAAGTAGGATCGAAGTTATCAAACGCAATCATTCAAATCCCCCATCCCTAATTTAAAACGTGAGTAAAGTGGACGCGAGAAAAGCCAACCAGCAACGTCGTAAATCAAACAAACCCAACCCCCCAATGGTACATCGTCAATCACCAAAAAAACGTCGGGGCGTACCACTGTGGGTTTGGCTGGGTTGGGGCAGTGTTGCTACGGTTTCGGCTGCTGCTGTGGCGTTTGTGGCTGTTTCCTTCACTTCGACACCGCTTCAAAAGCGAATACTTTCAGCCGCAGATGCAGCATTCTTCAATCAAAATGGTAAAGAGGCCTTTTCCCGCAGTGCCTTACAAGTACCGGAAGTTTCCAAGCCTGTAAATATTCTGTTATTGGGCATTAAAACCAATCTCTCGGATGTGAAGAATAGTGATGGAAAAGATCGGAAAAAAACTGGTTACGATGCTGAAATCGATACGTTAGATGGCTTGTCGGACACAATAATGTTGCTCCGATTCGATCCTCAAACTAAACGCACGATCGTGTTAGGAATTCCCCGTGATACTAAGATCGAACGCAGGGAACGTGGTACTGAAAAAATCAATGCTGTAGACCAAGAAAGTGGCCCAGCGGCTGCTGCCCAAGAAGTTAGTAAGGTTTTGGGTGGTGTGGCGATTGATCGATATATTCGTGTCAATAATATGGGTGTTGCCAAACTAGTTGATGAACTGGGTGGAGTCACTGTCACTGTGCCCAAGGATATCAAGTATCAGGATGATTCTCAGCGTTTTTATGTCAATCTCAAAGCTGGCAAACAACATCTCGATGGACTAAAACTGCTGGGCTTATTGCGATATCGTCATGATGCAAATGGCGATATCGGACGGATGCAACGCCAACAAATGGTATTTAAAGCATTGCTAGAACAGTCGCTCAATCCGATGACAATCGCGAGGATGCCCCAACTATTTGGAGTGCTCAAATCCCATATTGATACTAATCTTACTGTTGAAGAGTTTTTGGCATTAGGTAGTTTTTCGATGCAGAATGGTAAGTCCAAAATGCAAATGCTGATGATGCCAGGTGATTACAACGGTGATGGTAAACATAGTGTGAGCTATTGGCTGCCGGATGAATCAGGTATCCAAAATATGATGGCGCGTTATTTCGATCACGGTACATTTTTACCAAGTGAGACGAAGGTCGCCAATCTCAAAATTAATATTCAAGATACTAGTCATTTTCCCGATGCAACTGCGAGACTAATCAAGCGATTAAATAAAGCAGGCTATCAAAATGTTCATCTCGATCCCGCACCTAAAGTTAAGGAAGATCTGACCACCAGTCAATTCATCGCTCAAAAAGGTAATCCTGATGTTGCGGAAGGTTTATCGCAATTATTAGGATTTGGTGAAGTCAAAGTCGAGAATTCTGGTAATCTTTATTCTGATATAACAATCAAACTGGGTCGTGATTGGATTCAAAAAGAAGAGTCTTACAAATCTCTAAAATAAGTAAAATTAGAGTGATGGGGACAATTTCGGCATTGGATGTAAATAATGGCGAAAAAAGTGGGTATCTTAATAATGTGGGAAGAGAAATCAGACACCATGCGATCGCGCATGGTGTCTTACTTTGTCCGGTTGGCAACGTCTTATATTTGATGCCACCTTACTGTACTACTGAAAATGAGTTAGACTGGATATCTAAACGGATTAGTCAAGTTTTGGAAAAAGTGACGGATTGATCGTAATCATTGATTAGTTGCTCAAGACTTAAAATTGCGTTGAATAAAAATGAGAAGTACGTTAAGTTATGTATCTAAACATAACAGTGTAAAAATCTCATGGGTGATATTCAAGCGACTTTTACATCCACCGATCGAGCCTTCCATGTCGAAGGATATGAAAAAATTGAGTTCAGTTTGCTCTACGTAAATGGAGCTTTCAAGCCAGAGAACCCGGAGATTGCCGATAGTTATCGCCAATTTGGTCGCTGCTTGATGGTGGTAGACAAGACAGTGTATGGTCTATATGGCGACCAGATTCAAGCTTATTTTATACATCACGCTATCGACTTATCCGTATTCCAAGTTTCAATTAAGGAACCGGATAAGACATTAGCAACTTTTGAAAGTGTAATCGATGCGTTTGTTGATTTTGGATTAGTTCGCAAGGAGCCTGTATTAGTTGTGGGCGGTGGATTGACGACAGATGTAGCAGGTTTTGCCTGTTCCTCATATCGCCGTCGGACAAATTACATTCGGGTACCAACTAGCTTAATTGGGCTGATTGATGCCAGCGTCGCAATCAAAGTTGCTGTTAATCACGGCAAGCTCAAGAACCGCCTCGGAGCTTACCATGCTTCCCAAAAGGTGATCCTAGACTTTTCATTTTTAAAAACCTTGCCGATCGATCAAATCCGCAACGGGATGGCAGAATTGATCAAGATCGCCGTAGTTGGCAACAAAGAAATCTTTGAAATGCTAGAGAATTATGGTGAAGCCTTACTCCATAGCCACTTTGGTTATTTAGACGGCACCGCCGAACTGCAAGAAGTAGCACACAAGTTGACTTACAATGCAATTCAATCGATGCTAGCACTAGAAGTCCCCAACTTACATGAACTAGAACTCGATCGAGTAATTGCTTATGGGCATACCTGGAGTCCCACTCTAGAGCTAACTCCAGAGATTCCGATGTTCCTCGGACATAGCGTTGCGATCGATATGGCATTCTCAGCGACGATTGCCCAACAACGGGGATATATTACCGTAATCGATCGAGATCGGATTCTCGGCTTGATCAGTCGGTTAGGATTGGCAATTGATAGCCCTTATCTGACCCCAGAACTGCTGTGGAAAGCGACAACTTCGATCGCTCGTACCCGCGATGGACTCCAACGTGCGGCGGCTCCTTGCCCGATTGGGGACTGCTTCTTCATGAACGATCTGACTCGCACCGAATTAGATGCAGTACTCGCAGTACATCATGACATCTGCCACAGCTACCCCCGCAACGGTAACGGCGAGAATATGTATGTAGTTCTCAACCAAACGGCAACCCCAGAACCAGCAGGAGTGTAAAGATGAGACCTGTAACACCCGTCGGTATTGTGGCGGCCAAATTAGAAAGTCTCGTCCAGCAATTGGCACAAATTGAAAGTCCCAATCCAACTTTCAAAGCGGAACTCCAACAAGCCTATGAACTAGCAAATGGACTCGATCCTTACCTCGATCTCTGCACTACACCGGAATCTCCAGCCCTAGCCGCACTAGTCAAGCGCACCCAAACAGAGGATTGGACACAACGATTCTCTGATGGTGCGACTCTCAAGCCATTGGAGCAGGAAATGCTCTCAGGGCATGTCGAAGGTCAATTTCTGCAATTCCTGATCCATTTGACGAAAGCGCGGCGGATCCTGGAAATTGGGATGTTTACAGGTTACTCAGCTTTAGCAATGGCTGAGGCATTACCTGTAGATGGTGAAGTGGTGGCTTGCGAAGTGGATGCTTACGCAGCGGCTTTTGCCCAGAAGTGTTTTGACGAGTCAACTGCTGGGAGTAAGATCTCGGTGCGAGTTGCACCTGCGTTGGAGACGATGCAGCAGTTGGCGGCGGCTGGTGAGGCGTTCGATTTAGTGTTTATCGATGCGGATAAGGGTGGGTATCTAGCCTATCTGGATTTGCTACTGACTACCACTCTACTTGCACCTGGAGGTTCGATCTGTGTTGATAATACGTTGATGCAAGGACATCCTTATTTGCCAGGGGTAAGTACGGAGAATGGGGATGCAATCTCTAAATTTAATCAGGCGGTATGTGAAGACACCCGTGTGGAGCAGGTTTTGCTGCCATTGCGGGATGGAATTACCTTGATTCGGCGGGTTTAGCTTGTCTCACAGATTGCCTTGCGTAAAATTATTAGTAATCAGCATAGATTTGAGGGTACCCCTACACAATTAATCTGTAGGGGTGCCCTTAATGGGTACCCACGGGTTATGGCTGCAACATTTATCAAACAATGACAAAAACAATTTCAGTTGCAGTGATGCCATCTGAGCCAGAACTAATCCCTGGAAATATTTTTCTGATTAGGCTGAAGACTCTAGCTACCCTGGCACTACTGCTACTAGTACTACCTTTAAATCTAACTTTAACAGCAGTCGCCTTACTCACAGCCACGCTTACCAAACCATTCCAACCAAGATCCCTCGCGGCTAATCCCCAAACGATTTTGATTAGTGGTGGTAAGATGACCAAAGCGTTGCAATTGGCTCGATCGTTCCACAATGCTGGACATCGGGTAATCTTAATTGAAACCCATAAATACTGGCTGACAGGACATCGTTATTCGTGGGCAATCGACAAGTTTTATACTGTCCCCAATCCTGAGTCACCGGAATACCCACAAGCTCTCCTCGATATTGTCAAACAGGAAGGTGTTGATGTTTATGTACCTGTCTGTAGCCCAGTCGCGAGTTACTATGATGCGGCGGTTCAAACTATACTTGCACCCTACTGTTCGGTGATGCACGTAGATCTAGAAATGCTAGAAAGATTGGATGACAAATATCAATTTGCTACCGCCGCTCAAGCTTTGGGTTTACGAGTACCTAAGTCTTATTTGATTACTAATCCTCAGCAAGTGATCGATTTTGATTTTACTGGTGAACAGCGCAAATATATTATCAAAAGTATTCCTTATGATTCAATTCGGCGATTGGATTTGACTAAATTACCTTGCGATACACCTGCTGAAACTGCGGCTTTTGTAAAATCCTTGCCGATCTCAGAGTGTAAACCGTGGATTATGCAGGAGTATATTCCAGGTCAAGAATATTGTACTCATAGTACGGTACGAGCTGGTCATCTTCAGTTACATTGCTGCTGTGAATCATCGGCATTTCAGGTAAATTATGAGCATGTAGATCGATCGGATATCGAAGATTGGATTCGGACTTTTGCAGGTAGTCTCAAGCTAACAGGACAAATTTCCCTCGACTTTATGCAGGCTGAAGATGATGGGGAAGTCTATGCGATCGAATGCAATCCCCGCACTCATTCAGCGATCACCATGTTCTACAATCATCCTGATGTTGCCCAAGCTTATCTACAACCAAACGAGATCGAACAGACAGTTCAACCATTAAGCTCTAGTCGCCCAACATATTGGATTTACCATGAAATCTGGCGATTGTTAACTCATCTATATTCGCCAAAATTAACTTGGCAAAGATTACAAATTATCATTCAGGGTAAAGATGCGATCTTTGATTGGCAAGATCCACTACCATTTTTGATGGTACATCATTGGCAGATTCCACTATTGCTATTAGGCAACTTACGCAATCCAAAGCAATGGATTAGAATTGACTTTAATATTGGTAAACTCGTCGAAATCGGCGGAGATTAAACCACGGATCTTTAGGGGCGGGTTTATGCTAAAAATTATTGAAATTATCTAGAAAATAATAAACAAACCCGCCCGAACCCACAAGTAACTAAAAATCATGATATCTCATTAAAGTGATTTATTGACTAGCTAGATATTAACGAAGATCTAGCTGGTAGGCAGTGCCCACCCTACACATGCTAATAACCCAGCTATCAATTATCAATTATCAATTAATTAACTTGTGCCTAAATTAAAAGTCTTACATTTAGTTGGATCGGCAGTCAGTGAATTTTACTGCGATCTATCTCGCCTCTACGCTCAAGATTGTCTAGAAAATACTGCCAATCCAGCTCGATATGAATTTCATATTGCTTATATTTCACCCGATCGAACCTGGCGGTTTCCGATATCATTAAGTAAAGATGCGATCAATCTAGCACCTGCTTTATCGATCGCCGCAGCAATTCAAGTATTAATAGATCTGAACATTGATGTCATGGTACCTCAGATGTTTTGTGTACCTGGAATGACTCAATACCGCGCTTTATTTGACTTATTAAATATTCCCTATGTGGGCAACACTGCTGACTTGATGGCACTAGTTGCCGACAAAGCCAAGACAAAAGCCGTCGTTGCCGCCGCTGGAGTCGTTGTCCCCCCTGGCGAAGTGCTGCGGGCTGGCGAGCGTCCGAGCATCGATTTTCCGCTAGTAATCAAGCCGATGAATGGGGATAATTCGATCGGCGTTACCTTAGTTAAAACTGCGGCTGACTATGATCCAGCCTTCCAACTAGCCTTAACTCACAGCGATGAGGTACTAGTCGAAACATTCATTGAGCTAGGGCGAGAAGTCCGCTGTGGGGTGATCGTTCGAGCTGGTGAGCTAGTTTGCCTACCACTAGAAGAGTACGCCCTAGACGCTGATACGCGCCCGATCCGCAGCTATGCTGATAAACTCAAACAGAATGATGATGGGGACTTGGATTTTGCGGCGAAAGAGGCTACCCACTCATGGATCGTCGATCCTAGCGATCCGATTACCGAGCGGGTATGGGCGATGGCGCGAAAATGCCATATAGCACTGGGTTGTCGCCATTACAGTCTGTTTGATTTTCGGATCGATCCACAGGGAAATCCTTACTTTCTGGAGGCGGGTTTATATTGCTCTTTTGCCGAAACCAGTGTACTCTCAGCCATGACCAAGGAATTGGGTATTTCGTTAGATCAATTCTTTCAGAAGATGTTGGCAGATGCTACAATCCGATCAAACACCTAGTCGAGGAATCCTATGTCAGCTATTCTTTTTGGCTCTATTGGTACGATCTCAGATACGTCCGAACTGCAAAGACAGGCTTTCAATCAAGCTTTTAAGGCTCATGGACTCGATTGGTGTTGGCATCGAGAAGCATATTTAATCATGTTAGAAAAAAGTGGAGGTCAGCAGCGAATCGCTGATTATGCACGTTCTATTGGGCAAACCGTTGATGCTGAATCAATTTATCGATCAAAGTCAGAATTCTTTCAAAAAAGCTTGACTGAATCCCAGATTAAGCCTCGTCTCGGCGTAGTCGAAACCATCCAAAATGCAAAAAATCAGGGTTTAAAGATTGCTTTTGTAACAACAACTTCCCAGGCAAATATTTCTTTACTGCTCGAAGCTTTGCGCCCAAGTATTCAGGTTAATGATTTTGATCTAATCTTAAATTCTACTATCATAGATCGCCCCAAACCAGATAAAGCAGCCTACACTTTCGCCCTAGAAAGACTGGGTGAGAAATCAGATGATTGCATTGCGATCGAAGATAATTTAATCGGAGTAGAGGCCGCAATCTCCGCAGGTTTAGATTGTGTCGCCTTTCCGAATCAAAATACCATTCATCATGACTTTACAAAAGCTAAGTGCTTGGTCGATAAATTAGACTTTAATCAATTGCAGAAGTTCCTTAGTTCTAGAATTACGTAGGTTTGGACTTGGGACTATGAAACATTACCGCTAAAAGTTGAACAATACACTTGGCTCTTGAATGGCAAGGCTTACATTCTAACTTTCACGAGCGAACAAAATAAATTTTCCCAATTTCAGGAAGTTGGCGAAAAAATTCTGGACACATTTGCATTCAAACAATAGCTAGCTGATTTTTTGCTACATCATCCCCCAGTACTCTGGCTTGACGGAATCTTCGATCGCT
>JAJAYU010000129.1 GCA_026786125.1 Chamaesiphon sp. | reverse complement strand
GTACCGGCGATCGCGGCAATGCCTGGTTTCCTACTCTGGTGCAAATTAATTGGTAATCCCCATTGGTATTGGTGGGTATTACCCTGCGCCGTTGTGGGCAGTATCTCTTTTATTGGCGTATTCTGTCTGCAAGTAGTCATCCTCAAATACTTGTTACTCAGAAAAGTGCGCCCTGGTACTTACCCATTACATAGTAGTTTTGGCTTGAGGCATTGGTTCATCGATCGATTGATCGTGCTGAGTTTGGCGATGGTACCGACGCTATACTCTACCCTCTATCTATTGCCCTGGTTGCGGATGCTGGGTGCAAATATCGGCGCACGGGCAGAAATATCCACTGTCAGCCACTTTACTCCAGATTTAATCTCGATCGGATCGGAAAGTTTTATCGCTGATAGCGTCTCTCTCGGTGCGAGTCAAGTCAAGCATGGCTGGCTCCATCTCGCGCGGGCTAGTGTTGGTAGCCAAGCTTTTGTGGGGAATGGTGCCTTAGTGCCTGGGAACAGCCATGTTGCCGACAACTGTCTGATTGGTTGTATGTCCGTGCCACCAACAGATGGGAAATTAATGGTGCCCGATAGTGCGTGGATGGGTTCACCTGCTATTTATATTCCCCATCGGCAGATTGTCGATGAATATACAGCCGCCGAAACCTATAAACCAGGGCGAGAGCTATATTGGCAGCGACTAGCGATCGAGTTCTGCCGTGCAACTATCCCTGGCAGCCTGCATTTTATCGTCCTGTTGGCAATGGAAGTGACGATGTTAAACTTACCCGACTATTTAGAGATTTTGGAGTTGCCCAAGTATTTACATTTTTTGTTGGTAAGCGCAATCTTTCCCGTCATCTACGGCGGGGCATCAATTGGTTCTGCTTTATTTGTGATCGCCCTCAAATGGTTGGTTGTCGGACGTTACCAGCCTGGAACTATTCCGCTGTGGAACAACTTTGTCTGGCGGACTGAGTTGATTACCGGATTGTACGAATCGATGGTTGTGGCTGGCTGTCTGAGCTTCTTTCTTGGCACTCCATTCGCCGCGACAATCCTGCGATTATTAGGAATGCGAATCGGCACAGGCGTTTATATTGAAACTACCGATTTTACCGAATTTGACCTGATTTTGATCGGCGATAATGTCACTCTAAATAATGGTTGTACCTTGCAAACCCACCTATTTGAAGATCGGGTGATGAAAATGGAACGGGTGCGATTGGAGCGTGGTTGTCAACTGGGGACTGCGGCAGTGGTATTATACGATTCTTTATTAGAAGCAGATGTCTGGCTGCACCCCATGTCCCTGATTATGAAAGGGGAACGAGTTCCTACAGCGACAGATTGGCAAGGAATCCCCGCTAGTCGCGTATATAGATAAAATTCAATAGATCCAATCGATTAATATACTTTGCTCATTACTTCATCCACAAAGATCGAGAGATTCAGTCTTTCTCGCTTATAATAAGGCGCAGATTAAACTATGGACAGATCCAAATCAGCCATTTATGGCAATCTGGAATGACTAAAGATGTTCGACTGTTTTAAGAAAATTTATTGGAATTATTAACCTCTGTATGCAAAAAGCTGTTTGGTTGACTAATATTGATAGTCAAGTTATGAATTCTCGCAAGAATCTGGCCGAAGGGTTGCACCGTCTGGCCGATCTGGGATTTAATACAATTTATCCAGTAGTTTGGCAACGGGGTTATACTTTATATCCGAGCGAAGTTGCCAAGCAATTGGCGGGAGCTGATGTATTACCAAGGAGTCCATTTGTCGGACGAGATGTATTAAAGGAAATTATTGAATTAGCTCGACCTTTAAATATGCAGGTAATTCCCTGGTTTGAGTATGGATTGATGGTGCCCCCACGATCTTCGATCGCCCGTCAACATCCAGATTTATTGACTCTCGATATTAATGAAACTACCCAGCGAATTCAAGGTGCCAATGGTGAATTAGATCCAAATGTTTGGTTAAATCCTTGTCATTATCGCGTCCGTAAATTCATGGTAGATTTAATTACCGAAGTTGTCAAAAAATATCCAGTGGCAGGGATTCAACTAGACGATCATTTCTGCTTTCCCCAAGAGATGGGCTATGACAAGTTTAGTCAGCAATTGTTTCAACAACATAATTTTGGTGATATTGCACCGATCGAGCATGATAGTGAAGTGTGGTTGGAATGGGGTTCACAACGGTTAACGGAGCTATTACAACAGATTGTGAGTAGCGTAAAGTCTGTGAGGCGCAACTGTATTGTATCGATCTCACCGAATCCACTTAGTTTTTCCCGCAGTCGCTACTTAGCCGACTGGAAAAAATGGCTAGATCTAGGCTTAATGGACGAATTAGTCTTGCAAGTTTATCGAGATCGATTGGACACCTTTGAACTCGAATTGAGTAAACCAGAAGTTATAGCTGCTCGTGCCAAAATTCCCACCTCGATCGGGATTTTGGCAGGACTTAAAACTCGCCCAATTGCTAGTCCAATTATCAAAGAGCAAGTAGCGTCAATCTCTGCTCAACAATTTGGTGGTTTATCTTTCTTTTTTTATGAAACTTTGTTCTATGAACAGCTCACACCTACCCGAGTGAGCCGCACGAAATCCCAACTATGGGATATTTTTACTACTAATATATAGTATCCACGGATTGAGGGCGATCGCATTTCTCCGATCGCCCTGAGTCCTAGCCCGATCGATAGTAGTGTCAAAATCAAAGGTGAGTAAGTTATGTAGATTCAAGATCTCAATACTTCTAGGGGTTTTTTGTACAAACCCTCGAAAAGAGGGAATAAGCATATTTATATACTAGAGCTACCAATTTAAGTAAGAATAGACACTCGCCAAAAAGCAAGGATTTTCCATCAACCCTCAAAAAATCAGTGAGGTGGGGATTGAGTTAGCT
>JAJAYU010000128.1 GCA_026786125.1 Chamaesiphon sp. | reverse complement strand
CACCATCCACACTTCTCCTTGCGGAGAGGCTACGCCAACGGCTACGCTCAGTGCAAGCCATTCACAAACTTAAGATATGCAGCTTTTCATCGACACTAATATTCTGCTATCTTTTTATTCGCTCAATCAAGATGATTTATCAGAGTTGAATAAAATCATCGATGCGATCAAGAAACAACAAATTACGTTACTGCTTACAGATCAAATTATTAATGAATTTTATCGTAATCGCGAACAGCGAATCGATGGTGCAATTAAGTCTTTTCGGACCCAAACTTTCAGTACTCAATTTCCCCAATTGTGTGAAGATTATCCAGAAATCGATACGCTCAGAGAAGCACTCAAGCATCACGAGCAAGCTCATGCAGCTCTAACCACCAGGATTTTAGTCGATATTAAAGCCAAAACTCTTAAAGCGGATCAAATCATCCAATCTTTATTCAGTTTGGGAAAAAAACTGAGTCCAGATCTCGCCACAGTAGAACGAGCCAAATTACGCATGAGCGTAGGCAATCCACCTGGCAAGAATAATTCCCTTGGAGATGCAATTAATTGGGAATCATTGCTCAACGAAACACCAATAGGTGAAGATCTATATTTTATTACAGGAGATAAAGACTATTGTTCTGCACTTAATGATGATGAGTTTAGTGGTTTCTTACTAACTGAATGGGATACTCGAAAGCAGACGAAAATTCACTTCTACAAGCGACTATCAAGTTTCTGTAAAGAACAATTTCCTGAAATTATGCTCGCAAGTGCTAGGGACAAAGATTTCTTGATTAGAGATCTAGTCAATAGTCAATCGATCGCTAATACTCAAGCAGCAATTGCTAAATTAAGCTATTATTCTGAATTTACAGCCGCCCAAGTTAATACAATCGTCGGTGCTGCAATTTCTAACCGTCAAGTAGGTTGGTCGATCGAAGATGATCGAGTTAAAAGCTTTTTACGATCGGTAGTAGCCAATAATGAACAGTATTTAGATCCAACTAGTCTAGCGGCAATTGCAGGATTATTAAATTAATGTAACGCTTTGGCAAGCCGGACAAAATTAGTGAGGATCTGTAACCCAGTTGTTGAGGATTTTTCGGGGTGAAATTGGACAGCCATAATATTGTTTTGAGCGATGGCGGCTGTCACAGTTTGACTACCATGAGTCACCATTGCGGCTGATATAGCAGGTTGACTCGGTTCAACATAGTAGGAGTGGTCGAAATATACCCACTCAGCACTGCCTAATTCACTCCACAACGAACAGTTTGGCTGAGAGATATTGAGTTGATTCCAACCCATTTGGGGGATGGTTAGATTCGGTTCTGGCTGGAATTTTTTCACGGTTCCAGCAATAATTCCCAAACCCGCTTCTTTACCCTCATCGGATCGATCAAATAGAATTTGCAATCCCAAACAGATCCCCAAAAATGGTTTATTACTAGCAATAATATCTTTGAGTGGTTGCTCCAAATCTCGATCGCGAATCTTTTTCACCGCCGGATCGAATGAACCAACTCCTGGCAACACAATCGCATCTGCACTCGCTAATTCTGACGGTACATGAGTAATTAATGTCTCAGCACCCGCATATTCCAACGCCTTGCAAACAGAATGCAAGTTCCCCATATCATAGTCTACAACAGCAATTTTCATAATCTAGCCTTTAACTATCAATTACCAATTATCAATTATCAATTATCAATTATTAACTATCTGACTGACTAATTGCCGCAGAGATATAACTAGCTGATGACTGAACCAACGCGATCGCATCTTCATACAACATTCGCTTGGGGCCTAATAAACCCACACTACCAACAGGAATAGAGTCTTGATGATAATTAGTAGAAATTAATGTACAAGTTTGCATTGGCTTAAGTGGATTTTCGATCCCAATTTTAATAGATAGCTTGGGCTGAAGATCTAATAATGAATCAGAATCTGGATTAAAGATTAGATCCCAAATCTTGTCTTGTTCCGATTCTAATAAATGTAACAATGTTTTAACTGTATCTAACTGAGAAAATTCAGGTTGACTGATAATTTCTGAAATCCCCCAAATCATAATCTGCGATGAATGAATTGGCTTGGATTTTTTAGATAAATCCATCAGTAGATTGCTAACTAAATCCACATAGTGCTGGAATTGTCGATCAAGTTCGCTCCAGTCTAGTTTGAATACTTCGGACACCGAACGATCCCTAAGTTTACTATTCAAGAAGTTTGATAAAATTTGTAACTCTCGATCGAGTGTCTCTCCATCTGCAAACTGATGAGATGCTTGAGGTAATTCCATCAAGATCGACTGGGTTTCATAAGAATCCCAGACCACAATCACCATGATCTTGGCTAATTTTACTCTCACAAGCTGAATATGCTCGATCGTCAGCCGCTTGGTTTGAGGCAAGGTAATCATCGTCACATAGCCGCTCAACGTTGCTAATGCTTCTGCGGCACCCCGCAAAATTGCCTCTAGACTCCAGCTATTCCAGTCGAGTTTGTCAGCAAGTAAGGCCTCAACTCGCCGCCCAATGTCCGGTGAAGGCTGGATCGATCGATCAACATACAAACGATAACCCGAATCAGACGGAATTCTGCCCGCTGAAGTGTGTGGTTGATACAAAAATCCCGCCTTCTCCAGTGCGGCAAATCCACTGCGAATAGTAGCTGGACTAATATTGAGATTGTACCCATCGACCAGAGTTTTGGAACCAACAGGCTCGGCGGTAGAGATATACTGTCGAATAGTTGCCCACAAAATCTCTTGATGACGTTTGTTCAAATCGAATGACATAAACTACTATCGCTATGTGGCATGATGGATTGTAGCAACGATCGCGTTGATAGATCTTAATCGATTCTGTCGTTCGATCGTTATAATTGCGATACTTATTCGTCTATGCTTGCGAAATCTACTCGGAGTTGCTATGCTAGTTATCTGCATCGGGACGTAGCGCAGCTTGGTAGCGCACTACTTTGGGGTAGTAGGGGTCGGAGGTTCAAATCCTCTCGTTCCGATTAGGAATTAAACAGAATTAGAAAAGGGTTCCGGTAAGGTCTAATCAACTTTATCGGGGCCTTTTTCTTTAATTAGGTAGAGGACGACTGAAATGATTCAAGTAATCCCAGAACGTAAGATTTTTTTTCTAGTTTTACTTACAAAGAGGCATTTAAACAGCTATGGATCATTGAACTACAATAATGGTCAATTCAAGGTAAGAGTCGCTAGAGGATCGGCGGCTATAGGTTTGGAAACACTCGACGAACTCGACCACTCTAAGTGTGGTCAGCTAGAAATCTAATCGAAATACCCTAATTATGTCGATCGCAATCGCTGGAGAACGCAGTGGTGTAGGTAAAACTACCGTCACATTAGCATTACTTGCGGCCCTTCGCCGCAGACAACAAACGGTACAATCTTTTAAAGTTGGGCCGGATTATATCGATCCGATGTTTCATTCTTATGTAACAGGGAGAGCGTGTCGGAATCTCGATCCGATTTTAACTTCCGATGCCTATGTTCAGCAATGTTTTGATCGACATCGCCAGACTGCTGATTGCGCCGTGATTGAGGGGGTAATGGGGCTATTTGATGGCGCATCGGGGACAACTGATGCGGGTAGTACGGCGCAGGTTGCTAAATTGCTGAATGTACCTGTTGTATTAATTCTCAATTGCAGTAGTACATCCAGATCGATCGCCGCAATTGCCCACGGTTATCGGACATTCGATCCTCAAGTTCAGATTGCGGGTTTGATTCTCAATCAGGTTGGTAGCGATCGACACCTAGAATTACTCACTGCTGCCCTCTTGCCGCTTCGTCTACCTATCCTCGGCGTACTCAGACGGCGCGATGACCTAAAAATCCCCGATCGGCATTTAGGGCTGATTCCAGCAGGGGAATTGACGGATCTGAATGATACAGTCGATCGACTGGCACATGTCGGGGAAACTTGTTTTGACTGGGAGCGGCTATTACCATTACTAGTTTCTGAGCCAGTGTTTACCCCGCCAACCCCCTTTAAAGCGGTTCAGGACAGGATCGAGGTCTCCGCAACCATTCCAAAGATCCGGATCGCAGTCGCCAGAGATGCCGCATTTAACTTTTACTACGCAGATAACCTAGACATGCTGGAAGATGCAGGTGCTGAACTAGTTGAGTGGAGTCCACTGGTAGACCCCCAGCTACCACCAGATATCCAAGGCTTATATTTTGGGGGTGGATTTCCCGAAGTCTTTGCCGAGACACTCGCCGCCAATCAGTCAGCCCGAACATCTGTAGCAGCCGCGATTACAGCCGGAATGCCGACTTATGCTGAGTGTGGGGGCTTGATGTATTTATGCGATCAAATTATTGATTTTAACGATCAATCTTATCCAATGGTCGGAATTTTCAAGACTACCGCAGTGATGGGAAAAAAGTTAACACTTGGTTATCGACAACTGACAGCTTTGCAAAATAGTTTGTTATTTGATCTGGGCGATCGCGTGTGGGGACATGAATTCCACCGTTCTACTCTTGCTGATTTACCACCGCAGCCTTTATATACTCTTGAGGGCTATGAATCTAGTCTGGCATTTATCGCTGAAGGTTGGTACCAGCATCAGGTTCAGGCTGCATATACCCATCTACATTTTGGATCTAAACCAGATTTACCAGCACGATTTATCAACCATTGTCGTCGATTTAGTAAGTTATTTATATCCTCAAAATAATTTTAAAGCTCGTCCTAAAAATCTGAAACTTAATTGTGATTTATCGAAAATCACATTTTTTTGATGTTAGAATGCAAAAGCGTTAATTTACAAATATTTAACGTAATTTCAGAAAAATATCTACAATTTAACAAAATTTCATGACTAAAGTAATTCAAACGATCGCACTCACT
The DNA here is from genome assembly GCA_026786125.1 of Chamaesiphon sp. Taxonomy (GTDB): domain Bacteria; phylum Cyanobacteriota; class Cyanobacteriia; order Cyanobacteriales; family Chamaesiphonaceae; genus Chamaesiphon. The sequence goes on along the minus strand of JAJAYU010000128.1, from coordinate 1,451 downwards.
GCCATAGTTTTTTCACCACTGAGCTTGATTAGCCTCGTCAGCTCGGCTACAGCTCACCACACCTCTTCACACGTTTCTACCGTAGCCGTTACGACGACTAAAACTCCCAAGAAAAAAATCAAAAAAGGCGCAAAGCCAGCCGCAACGGGTAACAATCAGCAACAACCAGCACCTGATGCAATGACTCAGCCACCCGCAACGATGCCATCGCCGGAATCTGTGCCAGTTAAGCCCACTCAGCCAGATGTATCCATTGACAAAATGAAACCTGGTGCGGTAATACCTAAACCTGGCAGCATTGAGATGCCTCCTGCTGGTGCTGGCGCACCAGGGACTCCTAGCGTACCAGGAACTCCTAGCGTGCCCGACAGTGCTACGCCTACGATACCTACAACATTGCCTACTACTAAGTAATCCTACTCATTGATAGAAACGGTGCTGCACTTAGACTAAGTATGAGTGCAGCACTGTCTCTACATGTTAATTTTAGTTCAAGAAAATCAAAGACATATCTTAAATTAGCCTTTTCCGAGAGAGATCGAAACTGAGCCAGTGACAACCAGAATTGCTCCCAACAATCCGAGTGAAGTAATATGTTCTGGTACGACTAATCCAGGTGTCAGCCAAGCAGCTAAGCTCATCGATCCGATCGTGAAAATTGGTGCCAAAGCCAAAATTGCACTGACTCTAGAAGCTTCCCAATGTTGAAGTGATTCGGCAAAAGCTCCGTAGGCAAGCACTGTATTTAAACCACAAAAAATTAGGGCAATCCATTCAGTTGAATTGAGCTGCATTAGGGTTTGGGGTTTAGCCATCGTCCAGAACAATAATCCACAGGCACCATAAATTACCCACATAATATGGGTAGAGTCTAGTTTTGTTAATAGCTGTTTTTGAATCAGTGCGTAGATAGCCCAACTAATTCCCGCAATGATTAACATGATGCTACCACTGATATATTTATCGCTATCTGCGGCTAATGCTTGTAATTGCTCGTAAAAGAAGCCAATAAAGCCAGTAATTAAGACACCTACACCCATCCATTGGTAGCGAGTATAACGCTCTTTGAAAATTAGCAATCCGCCTAGACTTAAGAATACACCTGCTAATTGAATTAAGACTTCGGCATGTGAGGGAGAGGTAGCTTTTAATCCCATCACAAAGAAAATATAATTGCCCGTTAAACCCAAGATTGCGATCGCGAGTAGATAAGTAGGTACAGATTTTAGCTGGGTAAGTTTAGGTATATTTCCTTGCTGGGCTAAATATCCACCTAATAGAATAAATGCAGTAGCAAATCTAAACCAATTAATTGTGTAAGGATCTAGTTTGGTTAACACGATTGCTAGTGCAACGGGTACTAATCCCGTAAGGATTCAGGTTACTGGACTCCTGACTAGGCAAAGGTTCTAGATCTGAAGCTCACCGCTAAATAAATTACTATTGTCAAT
>JAJAYU010000127.1 GCA_026786125.1 Chamaesiphon sp. | reverse complement strand
TCACTAAAGATCCTGAGGAACAATATGTGGAAGGGATCGGCATTCTCATTGGCGATCTCAGTTGTACCTACAATGCAAGATCTCCCTATATTCGTTGTGAGATCAATCCCGATGGATTGTGTCAGGATTGTCGTCACTATCAGAAAAGGGAGGAGTGATGGCGGGACTAGGGTAGTTCTGCTAAGGCAGAGGCTTCTCCAGAAGGAGACGCTTCGCGAACGCCAACGGCTCCGCTCACTAACCGACTGGGGGATAAATTAGTGGTGGGAATTGGGCACAATAGTGGAGATCGGTAATACTAATTATTTACGCCGATCAAGCTAATCTATGGAAATCGAACTTTGTCCATACACTGTCAATAAACGGTTTGCATTGATGATTGCCCGTGGCACTAGTAGTCAAAATCAAAATCTGGCAGTAGGTATTACCGCAGATAATATTACCGGATGGGGTGAGGCGGTGCCGTTTTCGATCGGTAGTCAATATCAATCATTCGATCAAATCATCACTGCTCTACAGGCATTTAGCCCCTATCTAGCAGCTTATCATCCGCTCGAACGTCAATTGATCGAGAGCCTGATGATCCAACATCAACTACCCTCGGCAGCGATCGCGGCGATCGATCTGGCACTATATGATTGGCTCGGTAAAAGTGTCAGCTTACCACTATGGAAATTGTGGGGATTGGATCGAGACAAGATTGTCCCGATTTCGGTGACGGTGGGGATTAATACACCTGAAGGTGCTAGAGCAAGAATTCGCGGCTGGTTAGAAGTCTTCGATGCACGGTTTTTAAAAATAAAACTGGGGAATCCCTTGGGAATTGGTACCGATCGCGAGATGATGTTAGCAGTTAAAGCTGAACTGCCTGATGCAAAATTAACTGTTGATGCCAATGGTGGTTGGAATTTAGCAGATGCAATCTCGATGAGTCAATGGTTGGCAGATCTGGGGGTGGAGTATCTAGAACAACCACTAGCACCGGGAAATGAGGCGCAATTAGGCGATTTAAAACAGCAATCGCCCTTACCGATTTTTGCAGATGAAAGCTTTTTTACCAGTCGGGATATTCCAAATTTAGTCGGTAAAGTGGATGGGATTAATATCAAACTGATGAAGGCTGGGGGCTTGACTGAAGCAATTCGATCAATCAATACTGCCCGCGCTCATGGTTTACAGGTAATGTTTGGTTGCTATTCAGATACAACACTGGCAAATACCGCCGCCGCCCAATTGTCTGCGTTGGCAGATTACTTAGATTTGGATAGTCATCTAAATCTAACCGACGATCCCTTTGTGGGTGCTCAATTAATTGAGGGTAGATTAGTTCCCAGTGATTTACCTGGATTGGGCGTGAATTGGACTTCTCGGCAGACGAGCTAATTACAATTCCACTGGAGCTTTAACACTTAAATAATTTTCTAATAATACCTGTAAATAACGTCGTGAAATTGCCGTTAACCCACATCTGGCAATTGCTAGCCGTGGGTTTTGGTGCTTAATCTCGCTCAATATTTGGCAGCGACGATCGAATTCTAGCCAGCTTTGGGCGAGATCGATCGCTAGTTTAATCCAATTTGGCGATTTTCGGTGTCCATTGAATGTTTCAGATTCTGAATAGTCCAACTGCCGATGATCGCTGTAGATGACCTCTAGGACTGCCATTAAGATCTGAATTAGCTGCTGCTCCGCTGGGTGCTCAAAAATGCAGTTGGACTCCGCTGTGAGCCGATTTTTGACGCATTCTACGTCAAGTAACCACTCGGCTGTAACCCTGACCAATTTTTCAGCAGCAGCCAACTTCAATCGCGAGCAACATCGGGCATGGGCATATATTGCCAAGTCGAGAGATCCTGCCTCTGTTGAAACGCATGTATCACCGATCCATTCAATCGGTAAATCGTGAATATAATTGAGCCAAATCTCGATCGATTTAGGAGCGAATTGGAAGTAAATATAACTAGATTCGTTATGCCAACAATTTAGTTCCATCTGGACAGATTTTTCGATAACTGTCGGAGCCGGAATTGAAATGTCAAGATTTTGACAAATTTCTAATGGTGTTAGTGCTGATTTTGCAGCCAATTGATGTGCGATCGTGCTGACATACTGGTATTGTGATGTAGGGATTTGCCGGATCGATCGCTGAAACTGTCCATGCCCATACAAGTCTGGCTGTAACTCGATTATGTCACGCGCCCAATTTTGTTGGAGCGAGTTGATATTCGGTTTCGGAGCAATTGACTGTAAATAGTCCGCAATTGCACTCGCAATTGTGGGTGATAAGGGTAGTAGAATCGGGTCTGAGAAAGGAAAAATCTTCACACAAACACCCCGATTTAAAAAACTAATTACCCTCCAGACTAAACCAAACGATGATTAACTACACTAAAACATGTGTAAAATCATTAAAAAAAACATCTGCCATTCTGCTGGTTTGCTATGCATTCATCATCCACCCCACTGAAAAATAATACTCGATCGCTTTCAACCTGGCAGCGTCTGCTAGATTGGGCGCAAGAACATTATCGCTATCGAACATTTGCCAAAGATGCTCAGATCCCAACTCGACCGGGATTATTATATCTAGTTCAGCGTGGTACGATCCGCCTGACCGGGACAGCAGAAGCAGAGCCACCTCAATATCCCCATCAAAATAGTACCCCCATCGAATTTCAGCTCCAAAGTGGTGATGAAACCTTTTTGGGCTTTGTTGGTGCGGGACAACCATTTGAAATTATCGAGCGATCTCCATTTACACTTCAAGCCTTTGCCCACACGGACAATACGGCGATATTTTGGATGTATTGGCACGATTTAGAGAACTTTCCTAGCTTCCGACGGGAGATTTTGGACTCTTTTCGGTATCAACACCAACGGAAACTACTCTGGCTCAATACTCTGGGACAACGCCATACCATCGAACGATTACTCGGCTATCTGACGCTGTTAATCGAAGAATTTGGTGAGCCTTGTAATGAGGGTTACTTTCTACCTTTTCCGCTGACTCATGCCCAAATTGCTAGTGCGATCGGGACTACCCGCGTTACAGTGACAAGGCTGATGAAAGAACTCCGAGAAGAGCGTAAAGCCATCCAAACTAAGGGTGATAATCTGATCTGCCTACTCACTCCCAGTCAAATCGAATAAGCTAGATCTGGATAGTGGGCAGTGTCTTGACAGTGCTCACTCGTTGGGGAGGGCGGGTTCGTTTGATATTGATCGGTATAATCGACATTAGCTGACATAAACCCTTCCCTACAGATCCTAGATCAATGCGTGATAAGTTGAAGATCAGATCGATCGACCCCGCCAACAAGCTAAACTAAAGATTGATTATTTATTATTTTAACTGGGATACCTATGATTTTACCAGGTTCGACAATTCGGGTCAAAAATATTAACGATATCTACTATGGCTTTCAAGGATTTGTCCAACGAGTCACTGACGGGAAAGCAGCCGTAATCTTTGAAGACGGAAACTGGGATAAAATGGTTACGTTTCGTCTAAGTGAGCTGGAATTAGTAGATCTCACTCAGAAATAAGTTAAATTTGACGATGTTTGATTTGCAAGGACTAAATATTTATCTCATCGGCATGATGGGTTCGGGTAAAAGTACCATCGGCCCCCTACTTGCCCAACATTTAGGTTATAGTTTCTTAGATACAGATACCACGATCGAACGGCTAGTTGGTCAGAGTGTCACCGAAATTTTTCAAACTGTAGGTGAAACCGAATTCCGACAAATCGAAACCAAAGTACTCGCCGAAGTCTCCGCCCATCTCCGATTGGTAGTTGCCACAGGTGGCGGTATTGCCATCGAACGAGAAAACTGGAATCACCTTCACCAAGGCTTGGTGATCTGGCTAGATCCACAGGTAGATGTTCTAGTTGAACGCCTCCAAGGTGACACTACCCGCCCCCTGCTAGCAAACTCAGCAGATCTGTCGTCTAAGTTAGCGAAAATGCTGGCAGAGCGTCGCCATCGTTATAGTGAAGCTGATATTCAAATTTCAATTGCTCAAAATCTGACGGCTGAAGAGATTATCGATCGCATTTTAGTAGCGATTCCTACCGTATTAAAAGCACCAACTGCGATCCCAGAGTAGAACTAGAACAAGTTTTATTTGATCACTCGAACAGATTTAACTTTAACCAATTGCCCAACCTGACAAATAGTTACGGTATCTGTCGCTATAATCCCACGGACTTGCACTCTTGTCCCCTCGATTTTGGGAAACTTGCCGATCAATTCATATTTTTTACCGTCATCAGTAGCTAGTTGATAACAGGTATTTTCGATCGCTAATTTGTGAATTGTACCAGTTAGACTAACGATCGTTAATTTATCTTTTACTGGATTGAGATTGGGATTTGCTAACGTTGGTGAAATTGGCAAGAAAATACTAATTACTAAAATCATCTTAATTATAGTTGCACAAATTTTTGCTGTTCTCATATTAGTAATTATTATGTATTCTAACGAAAATAAGGGATCTGAATCTCCATTTTAATAACCTAGCTATCAATTATCAATTACTTGTACTCAGCGTAGTCGAAGTATCAACTAATTAATTACGCCGGACGACCTAAAGT
>JAJAYU010000126.1 GCA_026786125.1 Chamaesiphon sp. | reverse complement strand
GACTCAAGCCGTGCGGGTGGGTGTAAATGCTCAAAGTACAGGTGATGTCGGACAGGTGGTAATTGTAGCGATTACCGATGGACGGGGAATTATCCCGTTAGCGCGTTCTTTAGGTGATACGATCGATCCTGAAAATAAGCCAGATATTAAGCAGGAGTTATTAGATATTGCCTCGCGAATTCGAGCAATTGGGATTAAGTTATTGGTAATCGATACCGAAAATAAGTTTATCTCGACTGGTTTTGCGAAGGAATTAGCCAAACAAGCTAATGGAAAATATCATCATCTGCCCAAAGCTACCGAGCAAGCAATTGCTGCTACTGCAATGAGTGCAATTGGAGATATGCGTTAATTAGTTTGATTGATGGATTTATAAATCTACTAGTTCTATCGAATCAAAATATTAACCTGATCGATATACCAATGGCTAAATTACCAGATTCCGTCCTCACAAACATCTTTACACTTCAACGCGAAATGATTGAGTGTATCGACGCGACTACTGCAATGGAATTCAGAATATTAGAGCAGTGGGGCGAGACGAATGCAACTTTACCTGAACTTGATGAACTACAGAGTATTAAAGAAAGGCTATTATCCCCATACTCAAGATTTCACACATTGCTACTGAAAACTGCTGAATCTCAGCCTGTCGCCGCTAATGATATGTTAAATTTATTATATCGATTGATTGAGTCTGCTGAAGCTACTTTAGATGCTAGCATCGCCAGTCTGCAAGAAATTCAACGTAATTGGAGCTATTAGTCATGAGTGATAAATTGAGAATTCCCGATACGGAAACTAGAGCAAGATCGATCGCTAATCTGAGAGAAGCTGGTCGGATGTTAGATTTATTGACTTTAGAATTAGACGAAGTAATTGCAGTTCTGGACAAAGGTTTGAGAGAGCAACGTCGAGCTAGATTATTATACAAATCCAATTCCATACCCACTGCAAAAATTGAGAGCTGATTTTCAATTTTATAATTTGTCAGACATAGCATCTATCTCCGAAAACATGACGATCGAACGCCCAACAACACGCGGACATTTATTAACGGAACAAGTCAATCTAAATAGTGTCAATCTCGATCAACTCAGCACCTTAGAGCTGGTAGATTTATTTAATAAAGAAGATATCAATACGATCGATGCGATCTCAGGTGCCAGAGTAGAATTAGCTGAAGCGATCGATTTAATTGCTACTAATCTACGTCAGGGTGGACGGTTGTTCTACATCGGTGCGGGTACCAGTGGACGATTGGGTGTATTAGATGCGGCTGAATGTCCGCCAACTTTTTGTACGCCGCCAGAGCTGGTACAAGGATTGCTGGCTGGTGGTGCTGGGGCGTTGGTGAAGAGTTCGGAAGGATTGGAGGATATCGCTAGCGATGGTGCTCAGGCGATGGTGGACAATCATATCGGTGAACATGATGTGGTAGTGGGCATTACCGCTGGTGGTACTACGCCTTATGTCCACGGTGCGATCGAGTCTGCCAAACAACGGGGAGCCAAGACCGTATTTATCGCCTGTGTGCCAGCAAATCAGGTCGCCAGCATTGCTGATATTGATATTAGATTACCTGTAGGGGCAGAGATAGTATCGGGGTCTACACGGCTAAAATCGGGGACTGTGACCAAGATGGCTCTGAATATTCTCTCGACTGGTTCGATGGTTCAGTTGGGCAAAGTCTATGGAAATCGGATGGTAGATGTGGCAGTGACTAATACTAAGTTACTTGATCGAGCCTTGCAGATGATCCAAGATTTGACGCAACTGGAACGGGATATCGCGAGTGAGCTGTTGGAAGCTAGCGGTCGATCGGTTAAAGTGGCGTTATTGATGTACTGGACTAAAATTGATCGATCTAAAGCCGAGGAAATTTTAGCTCAGAATCAGGGGCAATTACGATCGGCGGTAGACAGTTTATAGTTGTCGTATTTCTCAAATGGTTGATTAATCCAGGGATTTTGGGCGAGATAGCTCAGGTAATAATCAGGGATGTAAATTGAGGCAGCTTTGTACCAGATCACCGCTGTCTTTAGCTCCTCAAGCTCTGGATATAGATCTCGTAGCCAAATCGTTGTCTGTTTTAATGTGACTCCAGAATCTACTAAGTCATCGACTAATAAAATTCGACTACCCAATTTGTCACCAGTCATCGTGATTTGATTGGCGATCAATAGTTTACCCCGTTCTTGCTGATTCGCGCCACCGTACGATCTAGCGGCTAAAACAGCTAAGGGTTGCTTGAAAATCCGCGACAGAATATCACCTACTCGTAGCCCACCCCTAGCCAGACAGATAATTCGATCAAACTTCCATTGGGATTGGTGGATTTGTTCGGCTAATAACTCGATTGATCGATGATATTCATCCCAGGATACATCTAATTTCAGCATCTAAAAATCTACTTTAAACTATTTTCCGTAGGAGCATCTGAGTTGAGTGTGTTGGGTTGTCTCCTGACGGAGAGGCTCCGCCAACATTCTTCAACCCAACCTACAAATCTACTTGTACTGTTCGCTTAGCGTCTGCCTTAGCAGAGCGTAGCCGAAGTATCAATTAATTTAAAATCCCATTGCGGCTGCAACTGCATCGATGTTGGCATTGATTCCTTGCTTAAAAGGATTAATACTATTGGCAATTGCTGTATCTGGATCTTTGAGTCCATTGCCTGTGAGAACACAAACAACAGTGGCGTTGTTGGGTACCCGATCTTTGACCTTGAGTAATCCAGCTACCGAAGCTGCACTTGCAGGTTCGCAGAAGATCCCTTCGCGACTGCCCAACCACCGATAAGCTGCAATAATTTCCGCATCGGTGACGGCATTAAATTCACCACCACTCTCATCCTTAGCAGCAATCGCTTTTTCCCAGTTGACTGGATTGCCAATCCGAATTGCTGTTGCCAGAGTTTCGGGATTTCTGACCCGGATACCACTAACTAACGGTGCCGAACCTGCGGCTTGAAACCCCATCATCTTGGGTAGCTGCTGACATTTGCCATGCTGGTAGTATTGATTAAAACCCATCCAGTAAGCGGTGATATTGCCACCATTGCCAACGGGAATACACAGCCAATCAGGGGCATTACCTAACGCATCAACTAATTCAAATGCAGCGGTTTTTTGACCTTCGAGCCGAAAGGGATTGACAGAATTGACCAGGGTAACGGGATAATCAACTGCCATTTGCCGCACGATATCTAGGGCATCATCAAAGTTACCCTGAATTGCAATCACCTCAGCTCCATAGAGTAAAGCTTGAGCCAGTTTACCTAAAGCGACATAACCATCGGGAATCAACACATAAGAGCGCATTCCCCCCCGCAAAGCATAGGCAGCAGCGGCAGCAGAAGTATTGCCCGTACTGGCACAAATTACCGCCTTGGCACCTGCTTCTTTAGCTTTTGTGATTGCCATAGTCATCCCTCGGTCTTTGAAGCTACCTGTGGGATTTAATCCGTCATATTTGATATATACTTTGACCCCGCGTCCAATTTCGGCAGAGATTGTTGGTACAGGGATCAACGGTGTGTTACCCACATGCAGAGTAACGACTGGAGTCGTCGTAGTCACGGGTAGATACGCGCGGTAGGCTTCAATTAATCCCGGCCAACCACGATTGGTGTGAGTGGCGGAACTGACTTCAAGTTGGGTATCTAAACTCATGATGTGACGTTACCTGATTAAGAAATGATGGGCGACTCTTGCTCTAGTCGAAGATCGCAGACCCTTACTGATTCTACTATTGAACCATAATTATGGGTACTCTAGACACGAAGACGATCGAGTTTTTAAGGGTTTGCCGTTTGCGTCAGCGAGCAAACCCTGACTAATTTCCCCTATATCTATATTACCCATTTGACCTAATGTCCGAACATAAACCCCGTCCTCGCGCTCTGGTTGCTATTGTCATTTACAAGTGTTTTACGATCGACTTATTGACATCTGTGGCGATTGACCTATTCTTGAAATCAAAAAAGGTATCTGCTCAGATATGGGCTGGAAGAGCGTTATAAGAGATATAGAGCAGATTGAGAATAAAGAATAGGTTAGGATGTTGACAAAGAAAACGAGCTGATTCCATTAAAATTTAATAGATATTGGTTAATAGTATCTGTCTGAAGTGATTTTCCCCCGACATAAATATCAATATGAAAAAGAGTATCAAAGGCGATCGGACATTATTACTGACTAGTATCTTATTATTTTTCATGCTAGGAGCCGGAATTTTCAGTGGTGTACTCGGTTTTGTCTCTGGACATGAAGCACTCAAAGGTGTAACCCAGCCGGATATCCGTCCTAACAATAATAAAGGTGGCAACCAACAGAATACCAATACCAAAGGCTTGGAACTGATCCAAGAGCAAGAATTGATTGCTAACATAAAAAAACAAATCGGTGTTGAGGTGCCGAAAAAAGATGCCCAACAGTCAAAGGATGCTAAACAAAAAGCGGCTGATTTTGAGAAAGCGGTCAAAAACGACCCAAAAACTGGCGCACCAGTGTCGAAATTACCGATGATGAGAGACGATCAAGGAATTTCCTTGACGATCGAATCGGTTCAAACCAAAGGTAGTAATGTCGAGATGCGATTGACAGTAGCCAATCGCGGTAGCCAGCCAATCAATTTTGGGCAGGGGATTACCGTTACCAATGGATCTCAGGCAATAAGCTCAAATACTAATGGTTTACCAACTAGTTTGGCAGCGACGGGGAAAGAAGCTAAATTTAGCCTGACTATTCCCAAAAGTGCGCTCGATAAAGTCAAGAGTGTATCGTTACAATTGACTGATGTAGATAAAAAGCTACAAATTGAAGCGACTGGCGTCCCAGTTGGCAAGTAATAATTCTCGATTTCCCTTAATTCCCTCTCTCCAAAATCCCGACAATGAACGATCCTCATCCACTTTTAGGTGGTTCAGACATTGGGTGGCGACTCCTAATCGTATTCGGTTTGATTGCGATCGATGCCTTCTTTGTGGTCGCCGAGTTCTCGATCTTATCAGTCAGACGATCTCGAATCAACCAATTGGTAGCGGCTGGCGACGATCGAGCCAAGCAAGTTCAAGATTTACAACGGGGGATCGAGCGGTTGCTCTCGACTACTCAAGTGGGGATCTCCCTGTCCACTTTGACACTAGGCTGGATTGGTGAACGGGCAATTGCCCAAATCTTCGTTCAGAGCGCGGAGAATGTGCCACTAGCCCACGCTCTGGCGATCCCTTTTACCTTTGTATTGTTAGCCTATCTCCAGATTGTGTTTGGGGAGCTGATCCCCAAATCGATCGCTTTAACTTATGCCGAGCAAATTGCTCGCTTTCTGGGGACACCGAGCCTGACTATCGCCCGAATTTTTAGTCCTTTAGTTTGGGTACTTGATCGATCAACTAAACTATGTTTACGGTTGGTGGGCATCAAATATCGCTATGAAGATCGGGATGATCTGTGGTCTGCCTTCAGTAGTCGGGTGACATTCAAAGAACTGCAAGCGATGGTTTCGACGGAACGTGAATCGAGCGGACTGGCGATCGAACAACGGGAAGTCCTGACTAAAGTGCTAGAATTCGCTGACAAGATCGCTACAGATGTGATGGTACCCAGTACCCAAATTGTCACCGTTCCCAAAACAGCTACTTGTCAAACACTATTAATTAAGATCGCTACAACTGGCTATTGTCGTTATCCAGTCACCGATACATCCCTGAATAAAATTGTTGGTGTCGTCTCGTTTAAAGATTTTGTACCCTTGCTGGCTCAAGGTAAAGCAGCGGGGCAAATCCCGATCGAGAAGTGGATTCAACCAGTCGAATTTGTCGCCGAATCCACCCCTGTCAGCGTGATCCTCAAGCAGATGCAGCAATTTGATCGACATATGACAATTGCGATCGATGAATTCGGGAATACTGCGGGGCTAATTACGCGCCAAGATGCGATCTCAGAGATGATCGGGATCAACGTTACACCCGATCGAGAAACACAACTATTACAACGGTTAGCTGATGGTACCTTCCTGATTCAAGCCCAAATCAACCTCGAAGATCTCAACGCCCAGCTCAATATCAATCTTCCCCTCGCGGATGATTATCAAACCCTCGCTGGATTTTTGCTTAATAAATTGCAACATTTTCCCCAAGACGGGGAATCCTTAGATTATGGGGACTGGCATTTTACAGTTGTTTCGACTGTGGGACCGAGGATTGATCGGGTTCGGGTGCGGATTAGGCTTTAGGCTTTCAGTAAGCGCAAAGCGCAGGCGATGCCAACGGCTCCGCTCACTGACCGGAGTTAGGCTTTGGGCTATTAACAAACCATCGCGGGATCGACTAAACCCAACTCGGCAAAAGCCGCTAATCTGAGCAAACAGGAATCACAAGTACCGCAAGGAACTTGATCACCTGAATAGCAAGACCAAGTTTGCTGCCAGGGTACACCCAGCTTGTTTCCAAGCTGGATAATTTCGGTCTTTTTCAGGTCAATTAGTGGTGTGATGATTTTGATCGGATCGCCCTCTCTGCCTTGCTTGGTACCCAAGCGGAATACCGTTCTCATCGCATCGATGTAGTCGCCGCGACAGTCTGGATACCCAGAATAGTCTAGGGCATTGACCCCAATGTAAACCCGATTGGCAGAGATCGCTTCCGCATAAGCGAGGGCAAAACTCAAAAAGATCGTATTGCGGGCGGGAACATAGGTAACGGGAATAGATTCTGACATTGCAGAGAGTTCGCGATCTTGGGGTAGAGAAATCTGACTATCAGTTAATGCAGAACCGCCCCATAAGCTAAGATCGAAGCTCACCACCTGATGGGCAATTACCCCAGCTGCTGTGGCGATCGTCTTTGCTGCCACCAATTCACGGCGATGGCGTTGTTGATAATCAAAAGAGAGGGCATAGCAATCGTAACCTTCACTTTTGGCCAGATACAATACCGTCGAAGAATCTAAACCACCTGAGAGGAGAATAACTGCTTTCACAACGGTTAAAGGGTGAAGGATCTAAGGAAAAATAGTTAGCTTCTATTCTAACTTTTCTGGTTTAGCGTGGATCTAGCAATTCTACATCAGTAGATTGACTAAGATTTACATCACAAATTCTCCAAATCGGAAAAAACTAATCTTTAGGAACATAAACAAAACTTTTTGGTTCTTTACAATCATGATGCCGTGATAGTATCGAAATTATCGCAGTAGTGGAGGAGTAGATTTTAGAGTGAGAAATAGTATGTCAACCAGAAAATCAGACACAAGCATTCAGTCGAGTTCACCTCAGCCGCTGAGAGTAGGGCTAATCGGGATCGGCAATATGGGACAACACCATGCACGAGTATTGAGCCTGCTCAAGAATGTCAAACTGGTTGGCATCGCCGATGTAAATGTCGAGCAGGGTTTGGAAACTGCCAGCAAGTACAAAGCTAGATTTTATGAAGACTATCGCGATCTGATCTCACAAGTTGATGCTGTCTGTATCGCTGTTCCCACTAGGCTGCATTACGAGGTGGGGATCGCTTGTTTGCAAGCCGGAATTCATGTACTAATTGAAAAACCGATCGCTGCGACCATTGCTGAAGCTGAAGCTTTAGTCAACGCTGCTGCCGAGTCTCAGTGTATCCTCCAAGTCGGACACATCGAACGCTTCAACCCCGTCTTCCAAGAACTCAGTCAAGTTCTCAAAACGGAGAAAGTCTTAGCTCTGGAAGCTCACCGGATGAGTCCTTATTCCAATCGGGCAAACGATGTTTCCGTCGTCCTTGATTTGATGATCCACGATATCGATCTCCTGATGGAACTAGCTGGCGCGCCAGTAGTTGGCTTGACAGCAAGCGGGAGTAGATGTCCTGAATCCAAGTATCTTGACTACGTGACAGCCACCTTGGGTTTTGCCAATGGTGTTGTCGCTACTCTGACAGCTAGCAAAGTCACCCACCGCAAAACCCGCCTGATTGCCGCTCATTGCCGTCAATCATTAACAGAAGCCAATTTCCTCAGCAACGAAATCTCAATCCACCGTCACAACGCCGATCTCCTGAATGAGTATCACCAAGGTTTATATCGTCAGGATGGCTTAATTGAGAAAGTTTATGTCAAAAATGTTGAGCCATTGTACGCAGAGCTAGAGCATTTTGTCAACTGTGTTAGATGTGGAAATGAGCCTTCTGTTGGTGGAGAACAGGCACTGAAAGCCTTACGCCTAGCTACATTGATCGAACAAATGGCATTAGATGGTAAGGTTTGGAAATTACCTGAGCGCGATCGAGCTGAATTGGTAAAGAGCAAGTAATTTCAACCCTTGCCTCAATCGTAAAATGTAGATACTGTTTTGATATTCAAGACAGTATCTATATATTCGGATGGATCGAATCAAATCAAAATTAAAACAGATTTGGGGCTATGATGATCTTCGATCGCCCCAGGGCGAAATCATCGAATGTTTGCTCGAAAATCGAGATGCCCTGATTATCATGCCGACGGGTGGTGGTAAATCTCTTTGCTTCCAACTACCCGCATTATTAAGTACCGGAGTCACCTTAGTAGTCTCGCCCCTAGTTGCCTTGATGGAAAATCAAGTGCAGGAACTTACCGAAAAAGGATTAGCCGCTGGATTACTCCACAGCGAAATCCCCGTAGCCAAGCGCAAACAGACACTTCAATCTTTAGAACAGCAACAGCTCAAACTACTCTATCTCTCCCCCGAAACCCTGCTCACTACCCCAGTTTGGTCGAGATTATGTGCTCCCGAACTGAAGATTGATCGAATCATCCTCGATGAAGCCCATTGTCTCGTCCACTGGGGCGAAACCTTTCGTCCCAGCTATCGCCGCTTAGGAGCGATTCGCGCCACCTTAATTCAACATAAGCCAGTTGGTACCAAAATCTCGATCACTGCCTTTACAGCGACAGCTGACCCCCTCTCTCAGCAAACAATTAAGCAAGTTTTGCAACTAGACAATCCAGCCGAATTTATCCTCAATCCGCTCCGTCAAAATCTTCAGCTATCAGTCAAGCAGATCTGGACTCCACGGGGTCGAAAAGCACAACTAACCAAATTTATCGATAAATACCCGAACCAATCGGGACTAGTCTATGTCCGTACCCGCGATACCAGCGAGGAATTAGCCGCTTGGCTATCTGCACGGGGTGACAAAACAGCCGCTTATCATGCAGGGCTGAGTCCCCAATCACGACGGCGAGTCGAGGGCGAGTGGTTGAGCGGTCAACTGCAATATGTGGTCTGTACCTGTGCCTTTGGGATGGGAATTAATAAGGCGAATGTCCGCTGGATTCTCCATTTTCATCCCCCAGTATTATTGGCTGAATATATCCAAGAAATCGGTCGAGCCGGACGAGATGGCAAACTTGCAGCGGCGTTATTATTAGTCTGTGAACAGAGTGGTTTATTGTATCCCGAAGATCGGCAGCGATCAAAGTTTTTCACGGAAAGTATCGATAAATATTACGATCTAGCTACAGCATTGGCGAAACAACTGCCAGTCAGTGGAGATGTGCGGGAGATTGAGACTAAATTTCCCCAGAGTGCAATTGCTTTATCGCTACTACATAGCGTCGATCGATTAGTCTGGGAAACCCCATTTAATTATCGCCGCTCTACTACTGGTAAACCACCTGATTGGCGATCGATTAAAGCACAACAGCAATCACTTTTTAGCGCAGTTCCGACCTATATTAAATACGCTGGATGTCGTTGGGAATATTTACTTACAGCGTTTGGTTGCAAGCCTAAGACTCAAGATTGGCGGTGTGGTAATTGCGACAGGTGTTTATCCAAGAACTAGCTCGTTGTTTTATTAAAATATCGTAAATTTCGCTCGATGATAAATCATAAACTGTTGGGATCGATACCTAGTTCTCGTAATTTAGCTGCTAATTTTTCAACTTTTTGTTCGGCTTGCTGCGCCTGCTGTTGCGCTTGCTGCGCCTGCTGTTGCGCTTGCTGCGCTTGCTGTTGCGCTTGCTGCGCCTGTTGTTGCGCTTGCTGGCGCAGTTGATCTAGTTCAACAAAACTTGAGAATGGTCGATTGTCTGGGTAGTATATTTTTAATAGACCTGTCCGAAAATCTATGTACTTGACTAAGCAAGGGTTTCGAGCGACAGACACTCTACTGTGTATTCCACATGTTTCACGAGCATTTGTAAGAGCCTAGCT
>JAJAYU010000125.1 GCA_026786125.1 Chamaesiphon sp. | reverse complement strand
GATGCGGCTTGCTTTTCTTGAGAAGTTTTGGCTGCTTTGTATAAGTCGCTAGATTTGAAAGCAGCAAAGTCTAAAGCACCTTTTTCGGCATATTCAGATGTCAGTGCGTTGGCGATTTCTTTCTCTGCTGGGGACATGCCTTTATACCAAGCACCATAGACATCATTAACTTGAGCAGCAGGATCTGCGTTTGCGGCTGGAGCAGCACTTTTGCCAACGCCAAGTAAGTCAGTTAGATTACCGATCGCGTTATTAGTATTTGCACCAGTACCTTTGACACTATTTACGGTACCATTGACATCATTGATAGTCTTATTGATTTGATTCAAAAAGTCAAAGGGGCCAGCCTGAGCAGGACTTTGGCACAAAGCAACACAACTGGTTGCTACGAATAGTGTGAGAGCCGAGATCTGGAGGTAGCTGGAAAGTTTGTTGCTCATTTGGTTGAGGGCTAAAGAATGTAGCAATTTATTTTTCAATAATAACTACAGCACTTCATTTGTGTAACCAGTAATTGTACTTAAACAGTTTTGAATATTCAATCTCTGACTACGTTATTTAGCCGACCGCCTTTGCTGGTAAAACTCTTAGTCTGAGCAGCTTTCTATTTCCTCACCATCTCGCCGCTCAGATATATTAGAACAGAAAATCTGTCGATTATACCGAATTGGAACAGAATTGCTCTAAATTTCATCTAGATAGCTATAGGAGTTGAGTAGCCTAACCCCATTTTAAGTAGAATAAAAGTCCAAAGAGTGAAAAATGAATTTCCACTCTTTTTTTTGGGGAGATTTACTCGTTGACTACTTTAACAGTAGTGCCGACTTTAACTAGTGGGAATAGTGCTTTGACATCTTTGTTATGCATCCGCACGCAGCCGTGAGAGACAGCCTTACCAATAGATTTCACATCTGGCGTACCGTGGAACCCAATCATATCTTTACCATCAGTCCAGAAACCAATCCAGCGTTCGCCGAGGGGACTTTTAGCACCAGGGGCAACAACTGAACCATTCTTAAAGCTAGTCCAGCCTGGGTTGGTGATCTTTTCCATGACATACCAGTCACCCGTGGGAGTTTCCCAGCCTTTCTTGCCGATGGCAACAGGGTAGCTGGCAATAGTTTTACCATCTTTGTAAACGTATACTTTTTTTTCTTTGAGTTTGAGCGTCAGGGTAACAAGCTCTTCTGTTGGTGGCTTGCTAGTTGCTGCAACAGCAGGTTTCGCTGGAGCAGTGGGAGTAGTAGCGGGAATTGCATTACTAGTAGATTTACCTGAAGTCGGAATTGCATTACTAGTGACTGGTTTATTCGGAGTAGCGATACTTGCCTCAGTTGATGGCTTGATCAGTTCTGGTACTACGACTCGACGAGTCTCGGCTATCTTGGGTAGGGAATCAGTTCCACCAATGGCTGGTACTGGGCTGGCGACTGTTGTTGGTGTTGGTACCTTAGTCTCGGCATGAAGTCTAGTCGGAATGATCGCTAGTGTAGTCACAAGCAGTAATCCGGCTGTAGATAGCATTGATGTTGAAAGTTTGGACATTGTTAAAAATTTCTAGCTCTAGTTTTGAGTTGGAATACAACTACTGTCATAGTTATATTACCCATTTAAGTTTTCATCCTCTACACTCTGTTGTTTTAGAGTTTTGAGATGGCATTGATTGCATATAATTTGACTCGATCATCTGGATCATCGAGGAGCTGTCTTAGATCTAAGATAATAGC
Source organism: Chamaesiphon sp. (assembly GCA_026786125.1). Classification (GTDB taxonomy): domain Bacteria; phylum Cyanobacteriota; class Cyanobacteriia; order Cyanobacteriales; family Chamaesiphonaceae; genus Chamaesiphon. Next base: position 13,873 of record JAJAYU010000125.1, on the reverse strand, counting down.
TGGGTTGCCCAGGTTCCCTAGTGCCGTGGCGATTTCTTGCTTGATAATAGTGGCGGATGGATTTGCTGTCTGTAAATAATTTACGAGAATTTGGCTAGCATAGACTTGCTCTCGATCTGTTTTGCCAATCGCCATCACAATTTCTGGAGCTAAACTCGTAGATGCCTGTGGGAGAGATGCAATCAGACTATTGATCGCAGGTTTGGTGCCAATCCAGCCCAATGCCAGAATAACTGAAGATTGCAGTTCGGGAGGTGTCTGTGGGGATAATAATACTTCTGTCAGCACTTCGATGTTTTGAAGATCGGGTAATCGAGCTAAACCCAATGCGGTTGCCTGACAGACGGCTAAATTGAGATCGAATAATAAGGGACGTAAATGTTGACTCAAATCTAATTCAGCCGCTAAATCGCTCCGCAGACAGAGAGCGATGACGGCTGCTTTGCGGACAGTTGCCGCGACATCGGTGAGCTTGGTTAGTAACAGTGGTGGAATGCGTGGATCATGAAAGCTCCCTAGTGCTTCGACAACGAGACTCCGAAGCTGTGGATCATCATCGTTGATGACTTGGATTAATGGCTTGATCGTTTTGGAGTGGCGGATTTGGGCGAGGGTGGCGACAGCAATATGACGATTTGGTGTGGCTAAAAGATCTATTAACGCCGAGATCGCGGGGACACCAATTTTAGTCAAGGCGCTGGTGGCGATTTCAGTTAATTCCAGATCTTCCTGGTGCTGAATTAATTCGATTAGGGCAGTGACTACTTGGGGCTGATCAAACTCTCCCAAAATCCTGGCTACAACCCACCGATCTTCTAAATCAATGTCACCATCATTGAGCAGATCTAATAGTGGTTGGATCGCAATATAGCCTAGTTTGGGGATGATTTTGGCGATCTCCCATTGCTGATCGAAATCACCTTGGATCAGGACTTGGAGGGCGATATCTAGAACTACCTCATTGTGGACGATTTGGTCGATCGATAGGTGTTGAAGCTGATCGATCGCAATCGACCAGTTTCCATTGTCTACTGCGGCTTTGGCTCGATCAAGATGGGATGCTGCCATGTTTGTGAGGTTTGCGTTGCTGCGGATATATGAGGGTACCCACGGGAGATCGCTGTAATTAAATCTATGCAATTAGAGCAAGATCTCGGTTTATCTTGTGACGAAGGCAATCAATACTAAAATTGATTCGATCGCATAAAACATCCCGACTAGCTGAGTTTCGGTCCAACCACTTAATTCTAAATGATGGTGAATCGGAGCCATTTTAAATAATCGCTTACCCTTACCGTTAGCGTCTTTGGTGGCTTTGTAATAACCCACTTGGAGGGTAACGGATAAGGCTTCGATCGCAAAAATCCCACTAATAATCAGTAACGGACAAATATTTTCAGTTATGATTGCGACAGCAGCGAGGGCACCACCCATAGCGAGGGAACCCGTGTCGCCCATGAACACCTTTGCCTTGTTGCGATTGTGGATCACAAAGCCCAGGTAGGCACCACTAAGACAGATACAAAAGACTGCTAATTCAGGCTCCTTGGGGGAAATAATTGCCGCTAAACCCGCGAAGGCAATAGCACCAGTACCACCAGCCAAGCCATCTACACCATCGGTGAGATTGGTCGCATTGCTCTCGGCTAGTAGTGTAAATATAGCTAGTCCCCAGAACAGTAAGCCTACAGGCAAAAATAGATTGAAAGGTAAATGAACGGTAGTAATTGCATTACCCCTACTATAAAACGCCCATCCACAAAAGCCGATCGCAATTGCAGTTTGCAATAATAATTTACCCTTGGGTGTCAGACCTTCATTTTGACCGTTGCTCAAACTTTTCCAATCATCCACACAACCGATCGCTAGATAACCTAAACTAGCTATAGCTACGGCGATCGCATCGGGATTAAATTGCGATCCAATCACTCCCAGCAGTACGCCAACAGGGACAACAAAGATGCCGCCCATCGTAGGTGTTCCAGCTTTTTTGAGATGTGCTTGGGGACCATCCTCGCGAATGAACTGACCCATTTTCAACTGCTTGAGCATGGGAATCGCGCGATAACCAATCGTCCCTACCATCATTGTCGATACCAAAAATGGCACCAGCAAGGATCTTTTCAGACTGCTACCATTTTGCCAGTCCAGCCAGATGATCGATCCAGTCAAGATCGATCCTAGCAAAATCAGTAATCCAGTCCCCGTCGGATTCAAACCCTTGACAGACGCTGATTGATCCTTCATCTATTGCCTCCGAACCAATTTTATAGCTAATTTCATTACTACTTTGATCTGCAAATTAATTGTGGTGGTTTGAGCGGCTAGTCGTCGTCGCTATCATCAGCATCGTCGCTTTCTTCTTCTTGATAGCTATTGTCGTCTTCAAACAATTATTCTTCTAGATTTGGTTGATCTAGGGCTGAGATGGCTGGATCCCGTTCGTCTCGATCGATCAATCTCCCTTGTGATTCTAGCCACTCTAAAATGGAGGTATTCCGTTGGACAGCAATTACAGGTGCTGGTTCGTAGCGATTTTGTTGTTTCAACGCTGGATTGACAAATGCGTCTAGGGCATCAAGATCGAGAGTATCGAGGTTATTAGACATAGTGAATCGATTAAGCTTGCAAGTTCTCATAGTTTATCACTGATTTAATCAGGAATTTTTATGCTCAAAGCTCAACTACTAGCAGAGATCGCCAGCAAGGATCGCGGTATCCTGGCTACTCCTCTCGAAAAACAAGCGATTTTGGCTACAGTTACCGCATTGGAGTCGCGAAATCCTCACCCCCGCCCGTTGACAACAGCGATCGATCTATTCGCTGGTGACTGGCGATTGCTCTATACTAGTAGCCAAAGTTTATTGGGTATTGATAAGTTTCCGCTGGTTAAACTTGGTACGATTTATCAGTGTATTCGACCGACCACTAGTGCGGTTTATAATATTGCTGAAGTTAGTAGTGTAATTCCTGGCTTGAATGGGATTGTATCGATCGTCGCCAAGTTTACACCAACTAGTGAATCGAGGGTAAATGTCGAATTTAATCGATCGGTAATCGGCTTACAAAAGTTGATTGACTATTCCACACCCGACAGATTAATTACCGCCATTGAAAATGGTCAAAAATTCACCGCGATCGATCTACCGATTAATCGTAAAGCAGATCGAGCACCAGCATGGCTGGAAGTCACCTATCTCGACGAATCGCTGCGGATCAGTCGCGGTAATGAAGGCAGCATTTTTGTCTTGACTAAAGCCTAAAACCCAAATTCTAAAGCCTAATTCCCGTGTTGCGAATATCTCAACGACATCTGAAAATTCTCGAAGCTTGCCCGCGTCAGTTTGAGCATACTTATTTTGATCGATTGACGTTGCCCATTAACCCAGTTCAACAGGTTAAAACTCAATTAGGTAGTGACTTCCACTTATTGATGCATCAGCGGGAATTGGGACTACCGATCAAGCCGATTCTAGCGCGTTCTCCCCAGCTAAATACTTGGGTACAAGCCATGCTCCAGACAGCACCTGCCCTATTTGAGTCAGATCCTCAATCTTGGCGCGAAAGTGAGCATGTCCGCACATTAGAGCTGGGTGATTATTTGTTTACGGCTATCTATGATTTGGTAATCTTGCACCCAGATCGAGCCGATATTATTGATTGGAAAACTTATCCATTACCTAAATACAAAAAAGATCTAGATCTGGAATGGCAAACGCGACTCTACCTCTACATACTCGCTGAAACTAGCGATTACGTCCCCAAGCAGATTGCTTTTACCTATTGGTTTATCCAGTCCACACCCCAGCCCAAATCAGTCAAGATTAGTTATACTCTCAAGCAACACCGTCAAACCAAAACAGATTTGTTGGAATTATTGGCTAAACTCACCGATTGGCTCGATGCTTACCAACACCTACGGGAACCTTTCCCCCAAGTCGCCGCGTCCAAAGGTTTGTGCGATCGATGCAATTTTGCAGCTCGATGCAACCGCAAAGATCTAGATTTGGCATCTACTGATACATTTACTAGTCACGATCTCGATCGGATTCCGATGATCCCCATTTAAGCTTGAGCAGATCGATGACAATTTTGATGCTAGTGATTAGGATTATCTACATCATCCCTTCCCATTCAAGCAATAGACAATCTTAATTCACCATCCACCATCCACCTCATAAGTTACAGTTTAATAAGTTTACTGACAGATGTTGAAGTAACACCTATTATCTAGAGCACCAACTCAACGATCGAGTTAAATTAGCTAGTAGGCACATCCAGCTCTGAATCAATCGGCTCAATTTGGCGATCGTCAACGTCTTAACTAATCACCTCCAATAACTGCCATTATCTTCACTATGATTCAACCATCTACAGTCCGCTCTATTTGGCAACATCAACTAGTTTTGCGTGGAGCCATGTTTACCGGAGCATTTCTGGCAACATTGTTACCCCTTTCGGCTAGCTCCGCCGTTGCCTCTTTTAAAGATAGCCCCAAAGCAGTGGTGGACGAAGCTTGGCAGATCGTCAATCGAGAGTATGTAGATGGGACATTCAATCGGTTAGACTGGCAGAAAACTCGGATGGAACTGCTTAAACGCAATTATACCAATCGTCAGGAAGCTTATATTGCCATTCGATCGACCCTCAGAAAATTGGGCGATCCTTACACCCGCTTCATGGATCCACAGCAGTTCCAATCCCTCAATAATCAAACCAGTGGCGAGATGTCTGGCGTGGGGATCAAATTGGAAGCCAATCCTCAGACAAAGCAGTTGCTCGTTGCTGAAGCGATCGATAATTCCCCTGCATTTAAGGCTGGAATCAAGGCTGGAGATGCGATCATCGCGATCGATGGCAAGTCCACTCAGAATATGACACTCGACGGGGCAATTAGCCTGATTCGCGGCGAAATTGGTAAATCGATTACCCTCAAAATTGCGCGTAGTGGCAAACTGCCATTTGATATTCCGCTCACCCGCGCCCAAATCGAAGTGTCTTCAGTATTCTCTGAAGCCAAGCAGGAGGGAAAACTAAAAGTTGGTTATATCCGACTATCAGAATTTAGCTCCCACTCTGCTGAACAGATGGAAAAAGCGATCAAGGATCTCAATCGTAAACAAGTGAATGCTTACGTGCTCGACATGCGTGGCAATCCAGGTGGACTGCTCCAAGCCAGTGTGGAAATCGCGCGGATGTGGATGGACAATGGTACGATCGTCAAGACTGTCGATCGCAAAGGTGGTAACGAAGATTTTCGGGCAGTGCAGGGTGCTTTGACTCAGCTCCCAATGGCTGTTTTGGTTGATGGGAACTCCGCTAGTGCCAGCGAGATTCTCGCGGGCGCACTCAAAGACAACCGCCGCGCACAGATTGTCGGTGCTCAGACATTTGGCAAAGCTCTAGTTCAATCTGTCCATTCCCTCTCCGATGGTTCGGGGATGGCGGTGACAGTCGCACACTACTACACTCCAAATGGTACTGATATCGGGCACAAAGGTGTAACACCAGACATCAAGGTGAATCTAAACAGTATGGATCAACGTAACTTGTCTGAATCCCCAACCTTGATGGGCAGCAAGCAAGATCCGCAATACCAACGGGCGATCTCGGTATTGCAAGCTCGTCGTTAATCGTAGGCATTCTATTCGGAGCGACTTAGCTAGAACAGGAGCGATCTATATGGATCGCTCCTGTTCTAGCGCATAAAATCTATGACTTATGATGCTATCCAGGTTCTGATTAAAGCATTAGCTAATTTTTGTCGTCAATCGATTGTCACTTGACAACTATTGGCCTGGCGGATACTGTAGAAGAACAGGCTATGACTCGATAACTACCTATTTTAAAGCCTCCTTTCCATAGATATGAGGTTGTAATGTCAAGACGATCTCATCCAAAGTCAGAAATTGAAGCAGCACTGGTATATGCCGAACAAAATGGCTGGCGCGTCGATCTCGGCGGATCCCACGCTTGGGGCAAAATTTATTGCCCTTACAACGATAAAGAATGTAGATGTGGAGTTTTCTGTATAACTAGCATTTGGAGTACTCCTAAAAACGCTGGAAATCATGCCAAGCAGATCCGGCGCGTTGTAGATAACTGCACGACGCACAATAGTTTAGATATTTTTGACGCAGAAGAGGAATAAATAGTGAAAGAATATAACTTTACCTTAAAATTTAATTTTGCTGGTGCTCGGATCGATCCCGATTGCTATATCGATCAACTATATGAAGCTGGATGTGATGATGCTTTAATTGGAATTGGCAAGCAAGGGTGTATTGCATTAGATTTTACGCGCTCCGCATCATCAGCTTTTGATGCTATTTCTAGTGCGATTGGCGATGTCAAAAAAGTTATTCCCGATGCTAGTTTAATTGAAGCAACACCAGATTTTGTTGGCTTAACAGATACAGCCAAGATACTCGGATGTACTCGCCAAAATATTAGGAACCTAATTTTTAATGGTGATACGAGATCGCCGTCACCCGTTTATGAAGGAACACCTTCGATTTGGCATCTGGCAGAGATTCTTACTTGGCTAAGAGAAGATAAGACATACTCGGTGGATGACTCATTATTAGAAGTTGCGATCATCAACATGGAGTTTAATCTTGCCAGAAAGTGGGGGAAAATAGAGCCAGGTTTGCAAGAAAATATCCGCGCTCTAGTTTGTTAAGTTACTGGATCGATCGATCGCCACAACCGGATTAGATACACTAAGGTAAAGTGCAATCACCATGTCCAGCATAGCGAGTATTGTTTTCCCCCATCAACTTTTTCGTGAACATCCAGCTTTGATGCCTGGAAGAATAGTTTATCTGGTAGAAGAGTGGTTATTTTTTCATCAATATCGGTTTCACCAGCAGAAATTGTTGTTGCATCGATCGACGATGCGAATGTATGCTGATTATCTAATCCAGCAAGGCTATGAGCTGCGCTATATTCCAGCAACGAGCGCAGATTGCGATGTGCGGAAACTATTGGTAACGATCGCCAGTGAGGGGATCGGTGAGCTACACTATGCCGAGGTGGTGGATGATTGGCTCCAGCAAAGACTAGTGGCGGGAGCGGTAGCCCAGGGGATTAATCTCAAGGAATATCCCTCGCCCAACTTTCTCGAAAATCCCACTGATGTCGCGGATTTTTTCGATCAACGCAAGAGCTATAAGCAGACTGATTTCTATATCGATCGACGCAAGCATCACCAGATCTTACTCGATCCTACGGGCAAACCTGTGGGCGGACAGTGGACTTTTGATGTGGACAATCGGCTCAAATTCCCCAAAGATCGATCGGCTCCAGTGGTCAATTTACCTGGATTAAATGACTATATACGGGAAGCTCAGACTTATATTCTTCAGCACTTTGGGGAGAATTATGGCTCGGTAAACCAGCCATTTGCCGCAGGGTTTTATCCGACTACATATATAGAAGCAGATGCTTGGCTAGAGGATTTTCTAACAGCGCGGTTTGCTGATTTTGGGGCTTATGAAGATGCGCTAGTGCTGGAAGAAACGATTTTGCATCACTCGGTACTATCGCCGTTATTAAATATTGGATTGTTATCGCCTAGGCAGATTATCGATGCAGCGTTGGCACGAATCGACGAAGTGCCCTTAAATAGTCTCGAAGGCTTCATTCGGCAGATTATGGGCTGGCGGGAGTTTATCCGCATTACCTATGCACGGCGCGGCAGAAGCCAGCGCACACAGAACTATTGGGGCTTTACCAAGCAGATACCTGAGAGCTTCTGGAATGGCACTACTGGAATTTTGCCATTGGATGGGACGATTAAAAAGACGATCGAGAGTGGTTATTGCCATCACATCGAGCGACTAATGGTGGCGGGGAATTTTATGCTGCTATGCGAATTCGATCCCGACGAGGTGTATCGCTGGTTCATGGAAATGTTTGTGGATGCATACGATTGGGTAATGGTGCCCAATGTATATGCAATGAGTCAATTTGCCGATGGGGGTGGGATGTGTACCAAGCCTTATATTAGCGGGAGCAATTATCTGATCAAGATGAGCAACTTCAAAAAAGGTGATTGGCAACCGATTTGGGATGGATTGTTTTGGCGGTTTATGCACGTCCATCGAGAGTTCTTTTTGAGCAATCCTCGATTGGGGATGTTGGTCAGAACTTTTGATAAGATGACTCCAGAGAAACAACAGCAACATCTATTGGCGGCGGATCGATTCTTGAATTCAATTTAGAGGCAAGTAATGAAAAAAATTCCGTTATATGGACAGATTATTATTGCGTTAATTATTACGATAATAGTTGGGATACTTTTGGGTGCAGGTAATCCGATCTGGGATAAAGAAACGATCAAGCATTTAGCATTGCCCTGTACATTGATCCTCAAAGCACTGCGAACGCTGGCGACACCGCTAATTTTCCTAGCAATTTTACATACATTTCTCACCGCAGATATTCCGAGTAGATCGGGACGGAAGTTATCGATTTTACTAATTACGAATACATTAGTTGCGATCGTGATCGGTTTATGAGTTGCCAATTGTATTAGCAGTGCTCCTAGCACTGTTGTTGCAAGCTGCTTACTATCTAACTATGGTTAAAATTGGTTCGTGGTTGTCGCCACAGCAATTTATTCAAGGTGGCTCAGATGCGTTGATTACCGCTTTTTCAACCGCTTCTTCGACAGTGACGATGCCGATTACCTTTGAATCATTGCAGAAAATGGGTTTGCGTGAGTCGTCAGCATCCCTCGGTGCCTTGGTGGGGAGTAATTTCAATAATGATGGTACCGCGCTATATGAGGCGATGTCAGCCCTATTTATCTCCCAGGTACTTGGACAAAATTTGACACTCCCACAGCAATTCATCGTCATGTTGACTTCGATTGTGGCATCTGTGGGAGCTGCGGGCATCCCCGAAGCGGGGTTGGTGACGATGACACTAGTATTTAGCTCCGTGGGGCTACCGACTGAGTATATTGCGATCCTAATTACGGTAGACTGGTTTCTCGATCGATGTCGCACCGCGATCAATGTCATGGGTGATATGACAGTCAGTGCGGTAATTGACGGAAAACATCGTCAAGCCCAAGATGTCATCGCCGCCGAAAATAAACAATTTTAATTTATGAGTTTAGAGCAAGTAACCTGGTTTAAAACCGCCTTCCAAGTTCAAGGTTCCGTAATCCCAACGATCGCTAGTCGAGTTTTGGTGTGCGGAGCTTTTGGGTTATTTATCTCAGTTTTAGCTTTTTATCAAATACCTGTTGGTGCCAAAGCATTGGTAGGCGTAGTCCCGAGTATTGTCCTGGGTTTGTTATTAGTCTTTCGGACAAATACTGCTTACGAGCGATTTTGGGAAGGGCGCAAAGCTTGGGGATCGATCATTAATAATATTCGCAACTTAGCTAGACTAATCTGGGTAGCTATTGCCGAAGTAGATCCGATTCATCGATATGAAAAAGAGGAAATATTAAAGCTATTAGTAGCATTTGCTATAGCGACTAAATTACATTTGCGATCGCAGCCAGTGAATGACAGATTAGCAGAATTGGTCTCACCAGTGCAATTCACTAAGCTGCAAGTAATGAATAATCCACCCCTAGAAATAGCATTCTGGATTAGTGACTATCTTCAGGCAAAACATGAGCAAAGCCAAATCAGTTTATACCAAATGAATGAATTACAAAGTATCTTGAATGGGCTAGTGGATATGCTCGGAGCTTGTGAACGAATCCTCAGAACACCAATTCCATTGGCTTATGTGATTCATCTCAAACAATTGTTACTGATTTATTGTTTGTTACTACCCTTTCAAGTTGTGGATGAACTCAAATGGTGGACGGCTCCGGTAGTAGCTTTAGTGAGTTTTACTCTATTTGGAATTGAAGCGATCGGGGTCGAAATCGAAAATCCATTTGGTACAGATGCCAATGATTTACCACTCGACATGATTTGCAATATGATCGAGCGAAACATTGAAGATCTAATTAGTATTGAGTCACATTATCGCAGAGCAGGCATGTATGGAGGTGGTTTGGGAGAACAGCTTAATTAGTGGTTTCGGCTCCGCTCAACCACCGATGGTTGAGTTGATAATTGATAACTGTGGCGATCAATCTGTCCAGCATTGTTGCCATTTTCGATTTAATTTGGTGATATTGAATATAGTTGATTGGCTGGAAATAAGCTGAAAATCTGAGGGTACCTATGAAGCGGCGTTTTTATATCTCCTGGGGGAGAGGCTCCGCCAACGGGGGAAATCCCCTCATAAAAAAACGAAAAGATAGCGCAACAAGACAGGGCACCCCTACACAATTAACCTGTAGGGGTGCCCTTCATGGGTACCCTAGATCTTTACTAAGCAACAGAGTCTATTTCATCGGTTTAGCATTAACTTTCATGCCGGAAAGTAGTTTGATTTTAGAGAGAATTTTTGCTTTGACGGCTTCATACTCAGCATAGTCACCACTAACTGGCTTGGGATAGATGTCCGAGGCTCCAGCTTGGAGGAGTGCGAAGACATTTTTTGTGTCATCTGATTTGACAGAATTGCTGAGAACTAGTACTGGACGAGGATAGTTTGCCATAACTTGCTTGGTAAGTTCCAAGCCATCCATTACATCCATGTGGAAATCAGTACAGATCACAGTCGGATTGGTGCGCGGAATCATCGCGAGGGCTTCTTGTCCATTCCGCGCGACACCGACGATTTCGATTTCGGGCGCACTCTTGAATAGACGCTGCAATATTTCCATTGCTACGGGAGAGTCTTCAACGATCAGAACTTTTGTAGGAGCCATTTTTTTAGGGGATAGGGGATAGGGGTTAGGTTTAGGAGCTAAGGTCTAGAAGAAAGGATGCTTGTATCCTAATTCAGTATTCCCCGTTTACCATTTGTTATTAACATTCCCTATCCCCTAACCCCTATTCCCTATTCCCTAGATCAACCTTGTCAACGTATCCAACAACAATTGCTGATCGAAGTCTCCTTTCGTCAGATAGGCATTGGCACCTGCTTGGAGACCACGATTGCGATCGGCTGTTTGGGACAAGGTAGTGACGAGGACGACGGGGAGATCCTGATAGTCTGGGCTTTTGCGAATCTCGGAGGTGAGTTCTAGTCCGCCCCAGCGCGGCATCTCTACATCGGAGACGACGATATCAAATTTTCCAGTTTGGAGTGTTTCCCAGCCCTCTAAGCCATCTTTAGCGACGATAACGTGGTAGCCAGCTCCTTTGAGAATTCGAGTCAACTGGGTGCGGATCACTAGGGAGTCTTCGACTAGTAGGATCGTCGGAGTTTGATCTGTGACGATCGAGTCGCCACTAATTTCATCAACTGCTTTTGAGCCACGGGGTTTGTCGCCACCAGCCGTGACAAATAGATCGAGGGGATTGAGCACCAGACAGACTTCCCCTGTGCCCAAAATTGTCGATCCAGATAGGTGGGGGACATTTTTGAGGATTGGGTGGGGTGCTTCGATCGAGATCAATTGCCGATCGTTGATCCGATCGACTAGGACTGCCAGTTGTTGTCGTCCTGACTGGAGCAGGAGGCAAGCAACTGAGTTGGAAGTCCGAGTTAGTTCGCCAGGGGACTGGGGAGCAACTGCGGGGAGAGCGAGCAGATCGGCGAGCCAAGCGACGCTGGTAGTTTTGCCATTGATCTGGACGGTGGGAGTACCACTGAGGGCGAAGATATCGGCTTTATTGACTAGCAACATCCGATCGACAAATTCGACGGGGATGGCGTAGGTTTGATCGCGGACATCAACGATCATGACTTGAGAACTACCGATCGCATGACTGAGGACGATCCGGAAGGTACAACCTTTATCGGGTGCTGATTCTACATCCACGGAGCCTTTGATCCGTTCGACGTTGGTGCGGACGATATCTAGTCCCACACCGCGTCCAGATAGTTCTGTCACCCTAGTACGAGTAGAGAAGCCAGACGCAAAAATTAGGGATTGGATCTTGTCTGTGGGCATCAGATCCAGTTCAGCTTTGGTATACATGCCGCGCTTGATCGCTGTGGCTTTGATCCGCTGGAGATCCAAGCCGCGCCCATCATCGAGGATTTCAATTATGGTTTGGCTCCCAGTTTGCCGGACTTGGATCATCAAGGTTGCGGCAGCTAATTTACCGTTTTGTTGGCGTTCTCCAGGAGTTTCGATCCCATGATCGATCGCATTTCGGATCAGATGCATTAAGGGATCTTTGATTTCTTCGAGTAAGCGTTTGTCTAGGAGTAAGTCACCACCTTTGATCGCCAAGTTAATTTCTTTGGACTGGGTTTTGGCCAAATCTCGCACCATCCGAGGTAAGAGATTGAAGATCGTCGAGAGGGGCATCAACCGGAGGTGCTTCACCCCAGATTCTAGGGCAGATGTCACTAAATCGAGCCTAGAACTATCCGAATCGATCGCTTTCTTAAACTTACTAATCAACGCGCCCATCTGTTGCCACTGCTGATGGCTGCGGCTCAATTGTTGATGGAGTGCAGACTGAGCGGAAATTTGTTGGAGCAGCACTTGGATCTGGCGATCATCCCGACTACTACTTTCCCACAGCTCTAGCATGACATCGAGATCGAGCAGTCTCGAAGTGATTTGCTGGTTGATGACGTTGATTTCACCAGACTGTCCCATCAAAGCATCCAATTGCTTGGCTTCGACTCGGACTGTCTCGATCTGTTGCTCGCTCACCGTTGGTGCCGGAACAGCTAGTGGTTGGGCTGGTGCGGGTGGTTTCGCGGCAATCGAAATTTCTACCGCAGGTTTTGGATCTGGTTTTAAATCTACAGGTGGTGCTGCGTCGGCAATCGTATCAAAATTATCGAAGTCAAAATCATCGAAGATCTCTCGATCGCTAATTGTTACTTCCGTACCCACAGCCACAGCCGCTCCGACATCAAAACTGCCAGGAATCAGCGTAAAGTTGTCACCGTCCAAGAACGATAGATCTAGATCTAGATCCGCCTCAACATCCTCAATCGGCGTAGTTCCAGGCATCAGTTCAAAATCATTGAAGGCTGCTTCAGGTTCCAACTTTGGTAAAGTCGAATCAGTAGGGAATAACTCTGCGGCTAATTCCAAGAAACTTGCTTGGATTTGAGATCCAACTGGTGCGATCAAATCGACTGGATCGATTGATTCAAACTCAGGTAGATTTTCCAGTGCCAGATTCTGCTGATTTTGTTCATGAATCCAGATATCTAAAGGCGTATCAAAGACATTTTCATCATTGGAAACCGTGATCCAGCCATTAGAGGGATCTGGATCTAGATTTAGTGATGCTGGATCGGGATCGAACAATGCACCGGACATAATCTCCGTGGCGATCAATCTGGGAGCAGTAACTGCTGGGGATGATATTGCATCACCATCGCCCATCAAAGTTGTCAATACATAAAACATATTGACATCATTGGGTTCCCCTGTGACCGCCGTATGGGTCAAGAGCTTGATCGTATCCAGTGCGCTGTACAATCGATCGCACAATTCCGTAGTCATGTTGCCACCTTTTTCGATCGGCATCAGACATTCTTCGATTTGGTGGACGAGGGTTTCCACATCCCCCACCCCCAACATCCGCGAGTCACCCTTAAGCGTATGCGCCGATCTCTACAAATCTTTCAACACAACCGGATTCTGCGGCTGCTTTTCCAACTGCATCAACGCCGATTCGATCGCTTGGATATGTTCGGGGGCAGAGGTGCGGTAGAGTTCTCTTAGTTCTTCGTCTTCAATGTACATAGGGAGTTGGGGGTTGGGAGTTTGGAGTTGGGAGTTTGGAGTTGGGAGGGTAAGAGTTGGGAGTTGGGGTTGGGAGTTGGGAGAGTAAGAGTTCGGAGTTCGGAGTTTGGGTAGCACGCAGTG
>JAJAYU010000124.1 GCA_026786125.1 Chamaesiphon sp. | reverse complement strand
CGAGTCGAAAACTCAATTAGCACGGCTGGCACAACCATTGCAGACGATCGAGCGGGGTAAATATCGCACCTACTTGGCTCCAGCGGCTACTGCCGACTTATTGGGAATGCTGTCTTGGGGAGGGATTAGTGAAGCGGCTTTACAGCAAGGTAGGAGCTGTTTTGGGGCATTACAGCGGGGCGAGCAATCTCTATCCGATCGATTGACGATCTCTGAGAATTTCCAACGGGGATTGGTGCCGAGATTTAATGAATTGGGGGAAATTGCACCAGCGTCACTCACTCTAATCGATCGAGGTCGCTTGGCGAATACCCTTGTGAATGCACGGACAGCCAAAGAGTATCAGAAACTAGCCAATGGCGCGAATCGGGGCGAATCTCTCCGCTCTGCCGAAATTAGTCCAGGGACACTTACAACCGATCGAATTTTAGCGGAATTAGACACTGGATTGTACCTATCCAATCTCCATTATCTCAATTGGAGCGATCGACCTACGGGCAGAGTTACAGGGATGACTCGCTATGCCTGTTTCTGGGTTGAAGGGGGCGAGATCATTGCGCCGATCGCCAATTTGCGCTTTGATGAAAGTCTGTACCGTTGCTGGGGTGATAATCTGCTGGCTCTGACCAATAGCTTGGAATTTATCCCCGATGTCGATACCTATGGCAGTCGCCAACCAGGTGGAAGCTGGGTGCCAGGATTATTAATCGAAGATTTTACCTACACTCTATAAAGTTGCGATATTTTAAGAGACTGGGAGACGAGGAGACTGGGAGACTGGGAGACTGGAACTACTGATTGCGAAACCAGTATTCACCATCCACCATCCACCATCCACCAAAACACTAGTAACTATGTCTTGAAACAAAGAGCGAGATCCCAATTATTTTGGGCATAATAATTGAAGTCATCGCCAGAGAATTTCGTAAAAATTGATGTCAACACTGGAAGACAAATTCATCATTAATTTCTGGGGCGTGCGCGGAAGTATCGCTTGTCCTGGAGCTACTACTGTGCGGTATGGTGGCAATACGCCCTGTGTGGAGATGTTAGTCGATCGTCATCGCCTAATTTTTGATGCGGGAACGGGGATTCATGTGTTAGGACAATCACTATTAAGCGATCTACCAGTGAGTGGACATCTGTTTTTTTCCCACTCCCATTGGGATCATATTCAGGGCTTTCCATTCTTTTCTCCAGCATTTATGGAGGGGAATGAATTTGATATTTATGGTGGGGTAATTCCTCACGGTGTGACGATCGAACATCGTCTCCACGATCAGATGAATCAGCCCAATTTTCCTGTACCATTACAGGTGATGGGTGCCAATTTGCGGTTTCACAATCTCGACTATGGCGACAAGATTCAGTTAGGCGATGTGACTGTTACGACGGGATTATTAAATCATCCTGGTGGCGCAATGGGCTATCGGGTAAGCTGGCAAAATCATACTGTTGCTTATATTACTGATACCGAGCATTTTAGCGATGGACTCGATCAAAATGTCCTAGCATTAGTCGATCAAGCTGATGTCTTGATTTATGATTGTACTTATACAGATGCAGAATACAATCATCCCAAAACTAGCAAGGTTGGTTGGGGGCATTCTACTTGGCAAGAAGCTGTGAAAGTTGCCCAAGCTGCACAGGTGAAAAAATTGGTGATATTCCATCATGATCCTAGTCATAATGATGATTTTATGGATTCAATCCAAGCTGAGTCTGTCAAGATTTTTCCTCAAGCAGTTGTGGCAAAAGAGGGAATGAGTATACTAGTACAAAACACAACTGTTTAGTTCAGCTCAGTTTCAATACTCTGAACCGACACACTACCGATCTCACTGATGATTTTTGCTTGCAACCACTGCTCGAATAATTCATCTAAAAGGATCTGGCGTAATCGATCATCAAACTGAGCCGGGACTACTTGTTCTAATCTGACAAAGATATAAAAATTGTTGATCGTAAATAGTGGTGATATTTCACCTGGCTTGAGCAATAATAGTTGAGTAGAGATGGTGGGATGAAGTCTAGAGATCGGAATTGGACCGACTTTTCCACCATCAAAAGATTCTGCTCCTTGGGAATAATTCAACGCAAGCTTACTAAATATTTTTGGCTCCGAACAGATCCGAAAGTATAATTCCTGAGCAATCGTACCGTCAGCAACTTGAATAATCGAACAAATAACTCGATCGAGCTGCACTTTACGAGTGAGATAATAAGAGCCTACTTTATTGCCCCAATTTTCCTGCTTAAATTGTTGTAACTTAGTCTGATGATCTAGAATTGGTGCTTGAAGATCGATAGACGATCCAATATCTAGATCTAATTCTGAATCTGCTGGGATTGATCGAGATGGTAAAGCTGGTTGCCATTCTGATAAGATCCGATCGATCGTCAGTTGGCGTAATAACTGTGCCAACAACGGTGATGTACTCACATGCTCACAGATACTTTCTGCTGTTAGTTGAAGACGTTCGATCGAGGCAATATTCAGCATACTCAGTCCAAATTAAACAGATAACTATTTATTCTTAGTTTTCCCAAGTTACCACACGGATCTTTCATCTATCTATTAAAAGCCTAAATCAGCCGCAATCCGGTGAGCGCAAGCAAACCCTGAAAACGCCACTGCATTCAAACCTTGCCCTGGGAAAGTACTATCCCCCACACAATACAATCCAGATACAGCAGTGCGATTAAACGGCATGTTTAATAATCCTGGCAACTTGCGTCGGGGAATTGGCCCATAACTCCCATCAGCCCGACCTAGAAAGCGTCTGTGAGTGCGCGGAGTACCAACTTCCATAAAATCTAAACCGACATTTAAACCAGGGAAAATTCGCTCCAATCGATCGAGCATTATACCTGCACGTACTTCCTTTTTCGCCTCATATTCACTGGCACTCAAGTATTCCCAGTCACTCATCCAACAAGGCGTAAAAGTATGAATCATATGATAACCTTCAGG
>JAJAYU010000123.1 GCA_026786125.1 Chamaesiphon sp. | reverse complement strand
CCACTATCCCTACCAAGAAGTTTGAAACCTTCTCGACAGCGGTAGATGGACAGAGCAATGTAGAGATTCAAATCCTCCAAGGTGAGCAGGAAATGTCTCGCGACAACAAGAGCCTGGGCACCTTCCGTCTCGACGGTATTCCTTCCGCTCCTCGTGGTGTACCCCAAATCGAAGTCACCCTGGACATCGATGCCAATGGTATCTTGAATGTCACTGCTAAAGATAAAGGCACTGGTAAAGAGCAATCCATCAGCATCACTGGTGCATCGACTCTGGACAAAACCGAAGTCGAACGGATGGTACGGGAAGCTGAAACTAATGCTTCCAGTGACAAAGAAAGCCGTGATAAGATCGATCGCAAAAACCAAGCTGACTCCCTCTCCTACCAAGCTGAGAAGCAACTGCAAGAACTCGGCGATAAAGTCCCAGCCGACGACAAAACTAAGCTGGAAGCTCTAATCAAGGAACTTAAGGAAGCTGTAACCAAGGAAGATGACGCTGAAATCCAACGTCTCACTCCCCAAGTTCAAGAAACCCTCATGGCAATCGGTAGCAATATCTACGCTCAAGCAGGTGCTGAAGGCGGCGGTGGCGATGATGGTGGTGCTGGTACTCCTCCAGGTGGTGGCAGCACTGGCGGCGGTGATGATGTGATCGATGCTGAGTTCTCTGAAACTAAGTAATTAAATTGGTGAATGGTGAATAGTGGATGGTGAATAGTTGCTATCCAGCATTCAGTCTGATAAAAACTGGTTTCCAACATTGGAAGCCAGTTTTTTTGTGCAGATCGTAACTATTCGATCGAATTGGTGAATACTAAGCTTAAGCACTCTGGTGATTCCTAGCGATGTTGGGTTGTTTCGTTCCGAAAGGCTACGCCAACATTCTTCAACCCAACCTACCATTCACTACGGCTATTCGCTTAACTCCCAACTCCCAACTCCCAAATGAACTTATTCGACGAAATCGTCCCCGCAACCCCAGACAAAGTAAACCTGTATGCTCCATACTTTATGAAGTCTGCGGCTAAACGCAACGTTTTGCCCAAAGCAATTACCCTCTACAGTAAAGGTGGACTGGGTGGGCATCGATCGATCGAAGGTGGCGAAAAAATCCCTTATGTGATCAACTGGGTGATTCAAAATCTACCTGGAGATCTGACTCGCTGTACGATGATGTTTGATGACAATGCCGATCTCACCTATGATGTGAATCTGATGAATTCAGAATTGATCAGTTATCTGATCGACTGGTTGATCAATATCCGTGATACCAATAATCCTGACTTCTCACAACAGTTCTATCACAAACTGATGAAAATGGAAGACTAGTAGTTGAGGGAGTAAATCTAGTTACTATTTTAGCAAAGACGCGGGGACGGGGGGACGAGGAGACTGGGAGACTGGGAGACTAGTACTCTTAGTTTAAATTACCAAGAATGGTGAACGAACGTTGCGTCAGGTCATTCGATCGACAGATAATAGATAAATGTACGCGTTAATCCTTTCCCACCAAAGGAATGAATAGGATTGATTCACCATTCACTATCCACCATCCACCATTCACCTCTACAAAAGCCCAACCTCTAAACTATGAGCGTCCAAATTATCCTACCAATTTTAACGATTCCTTTTGTACTGGGTGTGTTATTCTTCGGCACCCGTAATGGTTTTTATGATTCAGACAAGTATCATGGTAATGGTTCTGCTCACTAGTTAGTGACTGTCGAATTTAGCCTGGATTTTCCCCTTGTCTACCTTACCTCAATCTAGTAATGAAGATCTAGTTTGCCTTCCCTATGGCGTTGGTCATGGTGATGAGGGGGTCTGTTTATTGGTTAAAATGGGGCCATATCGGATCTTACTTGACTGTGGGCTTGCCGATATTTCGTCATTAATTACAGCAGATGGTCTACCTGTCTGCGATCTGGTAATCTGTAGTCATGCTCATGCCGATCGAGCAAAAAGTTTACTACCACTCCATCGAGCCTTCCCCAAATTACCGATTTATAGTAGCGAAGTTACTAGTCTACTATTGCCCCTAAATTGGTTGGATGACGCTGAAGGAGTACCCCAATTTAGTCAGGCTCTACCGTGGCGCAGATCGATCGAATTTCAAGATGGTTTAACTGCCAAGCTATTTCCCTCAGGACATTTACCTGGAGCGGCGGCGATCTTATTAACTTATACCGGATTTTATCAGTCTTATAGTGTCTTCTATACGGGCGACTTTTTCCTGTCCAATTCGCGGCTCGTAGAAGGCTTACACCTCGAATCAATTCGACATCTCAATCCTGATGTCTTGATTATCGAAGGGAGTTATGGCACCTCCCGTCATCCCCATCGCCGCAAGCAAGAAAATACCTTAATGGCGCGGATCGATCGAGCTATCCTTCAACAGCACTCGATTATTCTACCAGTCAACACGATCGGCATCGCCCAGGAATTACTAATCCTATTGCGGAGTCACCATCTATTTACCGGACGCGATATTGATATCTGGGTAGATGGGACAATTGCCGCAGGTTGTGATGCTTATTTACAGCTCCTCCCCCATTTCCCCCCATCAGTCCAAAATTTTGCTCGGCATCAATCCCTATTTTGGGACGAAAAAGTTCGCCCCCACGTTCGCCAACTTACCCCAGAACTTTTACCTAGTATTCATCAGCGTCAATGTATCATCATCACCGATACCGCTAGCGATCTCCAAACTTATACCGAAGGACATCCCTTCCCTTGGCTAGTATTATTTCCCGCTCAACCAGATGGCATCACCACACTCCCCGCGACAACCTCTGAAATTGCCGTCGAAACCTACCTACTGAGCGAACACTCCGATGGTGCTGGCACTGCTCAACTCATCCACAATATCCGCCCCAAACATGTCGTGTTTATTCACGGCTCACCGCCTTACCTCGCCGATCTCACTGGATTGGAAGAACTCCAAAGCCGTTATCATCTCCACTCCCCAGCCGCAGGTACCCTCGTCTCCCTCCCTATCGGCGACACCTTCATCCAACCAGCACCGCCACCAGATCCCAATTATGAAGGCGAACTCACCGAATCCGATCGCGAAATCAATATTACCTTACCAAATTCGATCGCTAGTGACCCACGCTGGCACAATTTCGGGGATACTGGACTAGTAGAAGCACGCTGGCAAGGAGAAGAAATCGTCCTTAGAGGTATCTCCCAACGCGAAATACTCGATCGACAACAAGAGCTAAATCTCGATCCAGGCATCCACTGTTGCGGCAATTGTCGTCATCAAAGAGCGTCTCGCTGTGGTAATGTTCGATCGCCCCTAAATGGGTTTAAGGTCACGCCTGATGGCTTTTGTCCAGCATTTGAATCTAATTAAAATCTAGAATTATTTGAGGGGGTGGGTAGATTTCTACCGAAGTCATTCACCATCCACCATCCACCATCCACCATCCACCATCCATGACCGACCAACCACTAATTATTGCAGGCAAAACCTTTAACTCGCGGCTGATGACGGGTACGGGGAAATATCGCACCATCGCCGAAATGCAACAGAGCATCATTGCTAGTGGTTGTGAAATCGTGACTGTCGCTGTCCGCAGAGTCCAAACCAAAGCCGCTGGACATGAAGGCTTGGCGGAAGCGATCGATTGGACTAAGATCTGGATGTTGCCGAATACTGCTGGTTGCGAAACCGCTGAAGATGCTGTGCGGGTGGCGCGATTGGGTCGGGAAATGGCAAAATTATTAGGACAGGAAGATAATAACTTCATCAAATTGGAAGTGATTCCCGCAGGTAAATATCTGCTCCCAGATCCGATCGGTACCCTCCAGGCAGCCGAACAGCTAGTCAAAGAGGGCTTCGCCGTACTCCCCTATATAAACGCCGATCCACTGCTAGCCAAGCGGCTAGAGGAAGCTGGATGTGTAACTGTAATGCCCTTGGGTTCTCCGATCGGATCGGGTCAAGGGATTAGAAATCTAGCAAACATCCAAATCATCATCGAAAATGCCAAAGTCCCCGTCGTTGTCGATGCGGGGATTGGTAGCCCCAGCGAAGCCGCTCAAGCGATGGAACTAGGTGCAGATGCTCTGTTGATCAATACTGCGATCGCCTGTGCCGAGAATGCCCCCCTGATGGCTCAGGCGATGGGAATGGCTGCTGTATCAGGACGACTGGGATATCTCGCAGGGAGAATTCCGATCTCCAAGGTAGCAGCAGCCAGTTCACCCCAAACAGGCACAATTAACTCGTAGGTTGGGTTGAAGAATGAAACCCAACAGCATCAATATTGTTAGTAACTATCGATCGTCAACTGCTAATTTGGAGAGATAGCTTCTGCTCAGGAAATGGCTACGATATTTACACCGTAGCCAAGCTGGATCAGGAATTTAGAGCGATCCGATCACTTGTTCGAGCCGAGCTACAGCTAACTGATGTTGGTGTAGTAGTAGCCAAGATTGAATCAGATCTGGGCCGTGGACTTCCCCTGTAAGGGCCGCACGGAGGCTCTGCATCACTAGACCTTTTTTGACACCTTGCTCTTTTGTCACCTGCTTGATCAGCTCTGTAGCCTCGATCGCAGTCAATTCAGGAGTAGCTTTGAGAGCTGCCAGCAGACTAGTTAGAACTTCTTTTGCTCCAGGCTGGGTGACTTTGGCGGTGGCTTCTTCATTCAGCGTTGCCTTAGGTGTGAAGAAGGTACGACTGATTTCTACACATCCATCCAGACGTTCCAGACTAGCACCGATGAGGCTAGTCAGTTGGAGCAACCACGGCGGATCTGCTTCAGGATCGAGTTGAAAACCAGCGGCTTGCCAATAGGGAATTAATTGTGGCATTAATTCTTCAGTGGGCATGGCGTGGATGTACTGACTATTAATCCAGTTGAGTTTGTCCCAGTCAAATTTACCACCAGCTTTGGTGACTCGATCAAAATCAAACATCCCAGCGGCGACATCAAGGGTAAATAACTCCTGAGCATCGGGAGCCGACCAACCCAATAGAGTCATATAATTGACCAAGGCTGGGGCAATATAGCCCATCTGCTTGAAATCATCGATCGATGTCACTCCATCACGTTTAGAGAGTTTCTTGCCTTCAGGACTCAAAATCAGCGGCGTGTGGGCGAAGGTTGGCACATTGACACCCAAGCCTTCGTACAACAAGATTTGTTTGGCGGTATTAGCGATATGATCTTCACCGCGAATGACGTGAGTGATTTGCATGTCAATATCGTCTACGACTACAGCGAGATTGTAGAGCGGTTGTCCCAATTCTTCGCCATCTGCGGCACGGGCAATCACCATGTCCCCGCCCAAGTCCGTACCTTTCCAGGTGACTCGCTCCCGAACTAAATCTAGCCAACTAATTTCGCGACTATCTTCAATCTTAAATCTAATTACTGGCCGACGACCTTCGGCGATAAATGCTGCTTCTTGCTCTGGGGTGAGATTGCGGTGGCGATT
>JAJAYU010000122.1 GCA_026786125.1 Chamaesiphon sp. | reverse complement strand
GAGTACAATCACGTCTGGATTTGAGTGTGATGGCGCGATTATGCTCACGGCTAGTCACCTACCATTTAATCGGAATGGATTGAAATTCTTTACAAATGAGGGCGGTTTAGAAAAGCAAGACATTTCTGCTATTATCACCTCGGCAGCTATGAATAAGTTTGTAGCTGCTCCATTAAAAGGTGCTATTACCAAACGTGATTTTATGTCAGTATATGCCAATCAGTTTGTCAATCAAATCAGATCGGCTGTCAATCATCCGACTAGTTTTGAGCAACCTTTGGCGGGTCTGAAAATAATTGTGGATGCAGGCAATGGTGCTGGTGGATTTTATGCCGATCGAGTACTACAGCCTTTAGGTGCAGATACCACTGGAAGCCAGTTTCTAGAGCCAGATGGGACATTTCCTAACCATGTCCCCAATCCTGAAGATCCAGATGCAATGGCGGCAATTTGCCAAGCGGTAATCACTCACAAAGCAGATTTTGGGATTATTTTTGATACGGATGTTGATCGATCTGCGGCGGTAGATAGTACAGGCAAAGAACTTAATCGCAATCGGTTAATTGGGTTAATTAGTGCGATCGTTTTACAAGAACATCCTCACTCTACAATTGTGACTGATTCGATCACTTCTGATGGATTGACTCAGTTTATTCAGCAAGATCTAGGTGGCACACATCACCGATTTAAACGTGGTTATAAAAATGTGATCAATGAGTCCATTCGACTTAATCAAATCGGACAGGAATCATGGCTGGCGATCGAGACTTCTGGACATGCTGCAATGCAAGAAAATCACTTTCTCGATGATGGGGCATATTTGGTCAGTAAGCTATTAATCGAGTTGGCTAAGTCGCGGTTAGCAGGTAAAAGATTGACGGATTTGATTGCTAATTTACAAGAGCCAGTCGAGAGCAAAGAGCTGCGAATTAAAATTAATGATGATGATTTTCAAGCTGTTGGTAATCAAGTCATTACCCAAATGCAAGCATTTGCCTTGAGTCAGCCAGATTGGAAAATTGTTCCTAATAATTATGAGGGCGTGCGGGTTTCTTGTGCGGCTGACAGCGAGGACGGTTGGTTCTTATTGCGCTTATCTTTGCACGATCCGGTGATACCAGTAAATATTGAATCAAATAAATCCGGTGGTGTCGATCTGATCGAGCAGCGACTGTTATCATTTTTGAAAACCCAAACAGCTCTCTATTTAGCCAGATTTTGAAGATAGAAAGCTGGCATTGGTTCCATAAAGTATCCAAGGTACGACTATTCCCCCGCCCTCGCTCAATGACTCAGCCAGATCTCAGCAATCGGGAAAGAACCGAAAAATAACCAGCAACCAAGCCAAAGAGATGTTAAATTTTTAGATAGCTGATTTAAAATTTTGCTGTTTTGGGAGCGTAATATAATGATTGTAGTTTTTAACCTGGCACTATTTGCCCTAGTCTTGTTATCATTCGTGATGATCGTCGGCGTGCCTGTTGCTTATGCAGCACCACAAAGCTGGGATCGATCGAAACAACTCCTGTTCGTCGGTTCAGGAGCTTGGGGACTATTGGTAGTCGTCGTTGGTGTCTTGAACTTCTTGGTAGTTTAGATTGCCAATCTTCTCGATCGGTTGTTAGGATGACGATACTGTCTAAATTGCAGCCGATCTATAATTCTTTCTCCACTCCCACACTCCCTAATGGCAACTTTTGAAGGTACTCTAGTTTGTGACAATTCGCTCCGGTTTGCGATCGTAGTCGGTCGATTTAATGATCTCGTTACTAATAAACTACTAGAAAGCTGTCAGGACTGCCTCAAACGTCACGGAATTGATGTTGACCCCAATGGAACCCAAGTAGACTATGTGTGGGTTCCAGGCTGCTTTGAGGTGCCACTGGTAGCCAAGAAACTTGCTTATTCCGATCGATATGATGCGATTATTTGTCTAGGTGCCGTAATTCGCGGCGATACACCTCACTTTGATTATGTCTCTTCGGAGGTTTCTAAAGGGATTGCTGCCGTTGCGTTCCAAAGTGGTACACCTGTGGTCTTTGGCGTACTAACTGTAGATACGATGACTCAAGCCCTAGAACGTGCTGGAATCAAGGGCAATCACGGTTGGGGTTATGCCTTGAATGCGATCGAAATGGCAACTCTGATGAAGACACTACCCGCGACAACAAGAGATAGCTAGAAACATCTCCAGCCCTTCGCACTAAGGAAGAAGGGCTGGGGATGAGAGCACTATTTTCGTTTCTTCGGCTTGAGATTTGTACTTAGAAATCCAGTTGTCATCATCCATGCTTCCGCTGCTGCTGCTGCCGAAAAACTATCTCTTCTATCACTCATAAACCCATGTCCTGCATTGGGGAAAACATTTAGGATATAGCGTTTCTTGGCCTTAGATAACGCAGTTGCAATCCTACCATGCTCCTCCGCAGCAATCAGTTGATCTTCGCTACCATACATCAGCATAATCGGTGATTGGATTGCCGAGACTCGATCGAGTAATGATTTTTGTCCCAGTGGATTGCCAGCAGCAGCATCGATACCACCACCATAAAAAGAAATTGCCGCTTTGATTTTGGTGGCATGAACTGAGCTAGATAGGAAGGCATATCTGCCACCCATACAGAAGCCAATCACGCCAATACCATTAGGATTAATTTCTGGTTTAGCTGATAAGAATTCAATGCTTTTCCCCACATCGCCCATGATGGCATCATCATTGAGAGATTTTAATTTAGCGATTGCACCAGAGACATCGGTATAAGCATAAGTAGCTCCTCGATAGAAGTCAGGCGCGATGGCTGCAAATCCAGACTGCGCGAGCCTGTCGCAAATACTTTTACACCATTG
>JAJAYU010000121.1 GCA_026786125.1 Chamaesiphon sp. | reverse complement strand
GCCATAGGTACGAGATTGATATCGCACAGGTACTTCAACGATGTGGAGATTTAATTTAGCCGCCCCAAATAACAGATCGAAATCTCCAAATGGATCAAAGTCGCCAAAGTAACTGCGATTGGCAACAATTCGCAAATAATCTTCCCGCCACAATACTTTAGTACCGCAGAGAGTATCTTTAATATTCTGACCTAGCAAGAACGAAAAAACTAATGCAAAAAACTTGTTAGCTAAAGTATTTAGCCACGGCATAGCGGCTTGGGAATAGGGATACACCAACCGCGAACCATTGATGAATTCGCCTCTACCACTAGCTATAGTCGTGACAAAATTGACCAATTCTTCTGGTTGTACGGTTAAATCAGCATCTAAAATAATTAATATATCTCCAGTTGCTTGTTCAAATCCTAACCTAACCGCATCACCTTTACCCTTACCAGATTGTTGGAAAGCTTTGATTTTGAAATCGCCCTGATATTCTCGTTCTAAATCCTGAATCTTTTCCCAAGTATCATCCTTTGAATGTCCTTCAACAAATATAACTTCAGTGTACTTACCTAATTGAGGTAATCGATCGATCGCTGCTGCAATATTTCCCGATTCATTTCGGGCTGGAATAATCACACTCACGCTATAATCCCTGGTTTCAGTCGATCGATAGATCTGCTTACGCGCGACTATATAATTAGTCAAACAGAGATGATTGATCATCGGTAGTGGACTCAGATACCGATTGACAAAATTAGATAGTAGTGGAATATATTTAGGTATCAATAAGCGTCTACCAGTTTTAACCGATTGATAACCAGTGATATTGAGTAAGTTAATTACATCATTCATCGACAACCAATTTTGGGGCGGCTGAGGACGACGTTGCCCAATTTTTTCGGCAAGATGTAGAAGCGGTTCCCACAGAAAGTTATGGAAATTGATGATTACCTTTGTTCGCAGGTGACAGATCTGATAGATATTTTCTAGTACCCGCTGAATATTCGTCAGATCGCCTAGCACATCAGATAGGATAATATAGTCAAATTCGATATCTAAAAAGAGATGCTTAATTGATGTTTCTTTATCGAGATATTCGACATCCAAGCAATGAAAATCTAGATGTGGATATTTAGTTCTAGCTATCTCAATCACACGAGGTGAAAAATCCACACCTACACCTAATCCAGATTCAATCTTTGCGAGTAAATCACCAGTACCGCAACCAATTTCCAGGACTTTACTCCCAGCCGGAATCAAAAATCTGTG
This sequence comes from Chamaesiphon sp., assembly GCA_026786125.1. Taxonomy (GTDB): domain Bacteria; phylum Cyanobacteriota; class Cyanobacteriia; order Cyanobacteriales; family Chamaesiphonaceae; genus Chamaesiphon. Next base: position 7,028 of record JAJAYU010000121.1, on the reverse strand, counting down.
TAATTGATCGAGATCTTGATAATAGTAGCGGTTGCGGCGTGCCCACCAATCTAGTTTTAATGCAATGTCATCAAAATGTTTTTGAGTGCGTGCTGTTACTAGCCGATTAGACATGTATATTCCTGATAAATTATCGCTTTGAATTAGATGCTCAGTCTAAACAGTATTGACTTTATACACCAGTTTTCTGGATTAGTTTCCAGCCTTGGACTGTACCAATCGTCCGAGATTGACTTGCTAATTGAGGAGGGATAGTCAAAGTCCAAGCATAAGATCGATTGGGTAAGTCTGTAAAGCTTTGTACTTGTTTGCCCAAGTGGGGAGTGTAGAAGCTCAATAGTATCAGTGTTTTATGCTCCTCACCAGTCAGAAAATGATTTTTGGTACTACCCGCTTTGAAACCATCATTTTCGACTGTATCACTGAGAATATTTACGGGTTGAGATGGGCTACTATTCAAAGCTTGTTGAATTTTTGGCTGCTGAAACGCTGTCCTAAAATCTGGAGTCCGATCTGCCAGCGATCCTTGCAAACCCAGACTAACTAGTGTAAACCACACTGGCACTAGCCACGCTGCCAACCAGTAGGGCGTTGTTGGCGGTTGCCACTGTTTCCACAAAAACGCGATAGTTGCCCAGCCACAGCCGAGAATCAAGGCAGGTATGGCATAAATATGAATGTCAGGCGGGATGGGAGTGCCCCATAATGGTTGATCGATCATCATCAGGATAGCAGCGATCGCTAGCAATATCCCCAACCCACTAAAAGCGTAACTGAGAGATGTCACCAGTCGATACCATTGGATTGATTTATTGCGACTAATTTGAGTAAATTTCACGAATGCAGTTGCTGCAAATAGTGCCATAAAGGGCAATAATTGCAGTGTGTAGTAAGGCATCCTAGTCTTAAATGAGCTAAGTAAAATAAATAAGCAAATTGGATAGCCTAATGTCAAACTCAGTGCAGCATAATTGAGATCTGACAAAAGTCTACGCCACAAAACGACTGCCCCAATTAGACTAAATAAAGCCCAAGGAAAAATATTTGCAGGTAAGTTCCACAGGTAATAAAAAGGGCCAGGATTATAAGTATCAGTCTTGGAGAGAAAGAGGAGTTTACTGATCAAATCTTGGATTGGCATCATCCCATATTTATTGTAGCTAAGAGTTAACCATACTCCAGTGGGAATTGCGCCGATAATTAGCCCTAAATAGATACCTGGATTGAATAATAACTTGCGATAATGTTGATGAGACAAAATATAAGGAATCAGTGCTACCATCGGTACAAAGATCATAAATCCCTTGATGATGAAACCCCATCCGATTGTGGCTCCAGCAATTGTGCCCCACAACCAATTATAACGGGAGTCTAATCTTCTGTAATATCGAAGATCGGTAATTTTCAGTAGTGATAAAATGCCTAGCAGTTCGATCGCTACCAATGCAGTATTTTGCTGGGCAGTATGGGCTTCACTCACCCACAATCCCATCAACATTAAGATCGTAGCACCCAACCAAGCGATCTTTTGATCGAACAAAATTTTGCCAATCTCGTATGTTAATAATACGCTAAAGAGGCACGCGATCGTACTCGGTAGCCGCGCACTAAATTCATTCAATCCAAATAGATGATAGGACAATGCCATTAGCCATTGAAGTCCAATTGTCCGATCATAAATTGGCTTGCCCCACCATTGCGGTGTCAGCCAATCGCCACTTTCCCAAATCCATCGTGCTTGCACAGCATAGAAACCTTCATCATGAGCTAGCAAGCTTTGATGATCGCCATTGAGCAACAATAATGGTAATGTGATCAGGATTAGAATCGATCTTGGAAATCTAGCAAAAAATGATAAGTAGTCATAAATATTCATAAGTAATAATTGCTGTCGGATGTGCACTGATCAATAGCTAAATTCAATTAATTTCTGCTGAAATTAGTATGTTCTTGAATACTAATTTTGCCAATTGCATAGATAGCCATTAAAATAGACCAAAACATTACATTCAATGGCAAGACGAAAATTGTAATATCAGTCATGTTCATCACGATCGCACCAATAGCTGCAATTATATAGCTAAAGATGATTGTTCGTGCTGATTTCCAGCGATCTGGTAAGCAGTGAAAGCCTCGAATTGCAACGTAGAATATGTAAACCATTACAAGCATCAGAAATACTGTAATTGGTATACCTAGCCCATAACTTAAGCTCAATAATAAGTTGTGTGGATGATTAATATAGAGACCAGTTTTTGCTCGATAGAGGTTTCCAAAAGTTTGTAAACCCCAACCACTCCAAGGCTTTTCGAGGATTAATTGCCCCGCAAATTGAAAAATTGATTCACGGGTATCAGCAGTCGGACGATTTGGGTACATTTGATCATTAATTCTCGCCCAAAAATAACTGGGTACTATTTTTCTTAATCCAGTTCTTGCTGGATCTGGTGCATAAGCAGCCCCAAAAATTAGACTCATTAATAGAGAGATTATACCTAAGATTAAATACCATTTTTGATAAATAATCATTGCAACGATCGATAGTATCGTAACAATCCATCCGGTTCTGGCACTAGTCAAAACTAATGCTAGTAGAGTGATCACAAAATAACAGCTCAAGAAATACAATTTAGGTTTAAATAGTTGCTCCTGACGATTTGATTTACCATAAGTATCTAGCCACAATCCCATACATAAAGCAAAGACTAATTGCAGATAATTAGCCAATGCATTCGCATGATAAAAGATCGATGACATTCTCCCTAGAGGCATCCCAAACTTATGCAAATCTACTACCTGTGCCGAACCTGCTTTTAAATCAATACCCCAGCCGCCCCATAGTTGTCCAAATCCAATAATTATTATCGGAATAGAAGCTATAATAATCACCCATGCTAGTTTCCTGAGTATATCTGGATGTTTGAATAGATACTGATAGCTCGCAAAAAAAACAAAAAATGGAAAAATATTAACAGTGAATACTAAAGATTCTAGATAGTTTATGCTCAAGAATGAGATTAAGACGATCACTAGTGACAGAAATGCCAAGATTTTATTCAATCTAGCTGTACGAATTTCAGATATATTTAGTCTAACAATTAGAAATAAACCAACTGCAACTGGAATCGCACCTAAAGTTGTGTACGGTAGAATAATTATACCTACTAAAAATAGCAGCCAAATTGATTGAAGTTCGGGTTCTGGTAACGTAAACAAATCTTGCCAAGATCCTTGCGACATAAATTATCTTTAGGTGAAGTATACTAGAAACTAATCCACATATATCTTTTGTCTAGTAAATAGTTTAAACGCATTACTGTATAATTAATTGCATCCAGCCACATATTACTAATTGTTTTTCCAGTACTGCCCGCAATACCAGTACATTTTAGATAGATCTTAAAGCGTAAGAATGATGCTTTTGATAACTTACTTAGATTAGCATTCATGACTTTTTCCATACATAACCCTTGGCTATCATCACACTGTTGATAAATGCCAATCAGATGATTTTTATAAAAATCAGTAGTTGTACAAAAAAGTGCTACATCTGCCCACTTTGCAAATAAATATTGATTAATCGTGATACTTTGAGTATTTTGATGACATTCTTTAAGTATCTTTTGAAAGTCTTGATAGATATAACGTCCAGTAACTTTAATCCACTTATTAGGCAGACTAATCTCACTATTAATCCAAGCATCGATCATCTCAAATTCCTGAAATCCTTTACCTCGTTCAGGAAAGCTTGATACTGGAAATTTCCGAATAGATACATTGGGAATATCTTGGAAGTCAGGATCTCTATCAAGAGGATAGATAGAATTTTCTAAAAAATAGACTTCTCCAAATTGGCGATAAAAGTTAATCGCGGCTAGATATTCATTTCTTCTGGATTGAGGATCGAGATGATTGTTGACTAAATTAGTATTTGGTGTAATTGTGCCAGTTAAGACGATCGCGATATTGGTTGAATTCAAAATTGTATTTTCATCATATTAATTCATTTATAAACTAAATTCATTAGAAATTACTCTGTTTCTTTGGGAATTTGGATAATAGGATTACTAGCCCTGCCATAAATATTAGACCAAGTAATCCACAAATAGGATTACCATTAATACCAGTAATCCAGTCTGAAACATTATTATTGTATTTGACAATTTTACCAACGCTCACTAGATAAAAAGCCCAGATCATCCCACCATGAATGCCGATCGAGATACCTAATAGATTACCATGCTGACGTTTGGCAACGATCATTACTACGCCCATCAAAAACAACCCTGGAAATTGAGGTAAAGATTGCAGCATCGCCGGAATTGGTTTGAGAAAATGCAGCAGTGCGAATAAGCTAGCATCAGCACTTAAGGCGACTCGCGGTGAGTAATCCCGCTCCAACTCATCCAACATCCAACCGCGAAAAAATAGCTCTTCGGCTAACCCCACACCGATAGCAGTGGGGATACTTTCTAATACCAATTGTACTAGCGGCAAACTAGGCGATTGCCAAGTGATCCAGCCACACAACCATTGCACAAGATACAAGCAAGCAGTCGCACACCAGCCAATGGCTAAACCTTTCAACCACAAGAAACCATTCCGGGGCGTAATCACCAATCCATAGCGGTAGAATAAATTTGGATGCTGGTATACTCGTCGCCCCCACCACGGTAGCAAGATCATAAACTCAACTGCTAGTAACCCCATCGTCAGGATTGTCAGTAAATTTTGGGTGGGAGGATCGGCTAAGTTTTGAGTACTCCCCATCACACCATAGATGAGCGCAAGACCTGGCAACCAGAGTAGGATTAGTACTAGTAGAAAACTCAACATCCTACCTGGTGCTGGGTAATTTTTAATTTGATCGAGATATGTCATTATGTATATCTAAACTGGAAAATTTGCCACTGTTTCTTAGATTAGCTCAATTGACGATAAATTTAGAATATTGATTCTCAGAGTAGATACATCATCAGCATGATAAACTAAAAAGCTGGAAATCAGCGATCGCAATGATCATTCACAAGATATTTAATCAAGAATGAATAATTTAGTTAAATCATACCCAGTTACTGCAAGTATCAGTATCGCCACTATAATTCTATTTTTTTTAAGTAGCCTTCGTCATTGGCTTTACCATTCTCACGCTCTGGATTTAGGATTTTTTGACCAAGGACTATATCTAATTAGTACAGATCAGAAACCGATTATATCATTAAGTGGATTTCATATCCTTGCCGATCATGCAGCAGTAATTCTCTATCCATTAGCATTACTTTATTGGATCTATCCCGATGTTCACTGGTTATTTGCAGTTCAAGCAATCTCATTAACGATTGGAGGATTACCTCTTTACCATCTTGCGATCACAGCGGGACTAGATCGTCAGAAAGCAACTACTATCGTACTGACTTATCTACTTTATCCGGTTATTATAAATAAAGTTTTATTTGATTTTCATCCAGAGGTGATCGCAGTACCTGGGTTTTTCCTTGCTGTTTTAGCAGCTAGGCAAAATAGAAATATTTTATTCTCGTTTGCTGTCATTTTAATCTTAAGTTGTAAATCAGTATTATCGTTAACAGTGATCTCAATGGGATTATGGTTGATATTTTTAGAACGTAGAAAGATAGCTGGAGCGATCGCTATATTTGCCGGATTAACATGGTTTCTGATTTCAACAAAGTTGATTATACCAATATTTCTTGGAGGTGATATGGGCGGAATGACGGCAGCGATAGCTGGTAGATACAGTTACCTTGGGAATTCTTTCATCGGAATAGTTATAAATATCTTCACAAAACCCGACTTGATATTTGGTAATATATTTTCCCCGAATACCATAGAATATCTGGCATTACTTATTCTACCAATTCTTTGGGGAATATCTCCAAAAAATTTATCACCATTACTATGTGCTATTCCAACGCTGGTTATCAATATTTTATCAACTTATCCATTACAAAGAAGTTTAACACAGCATTACTCTTTACCGATCCTACCTTTTCTATTCTTAGCAGTTATTAGTAGTGTTGCTGCTAATCATAGCTGGTTGAAAACAAGAAAAATGATCCTAGTTTGGGCTATCATCATATTTTTCTTATCTGGCAAAATTGAATATTTTTGGACTGGCTATTTCTCTACTCTTGATACACGTCAAGCTACAACAGTTGCAGTTGAAAAAATTCAAGATGATGGAGCTGTTCTGACAACGGGAGAGATCGCACCCCACCTCACTCATCGCCCAATCGTCAAATTGATATTTACTAGTACAGAAACAATTGATTTAAAGCAGTTTAAGTATATACTACTGGAACGTAGACATCCTGGTTGGAATAGTAGCTTGGCGACGCTCGATAAAATCAAGTCACGAGCAGAAGAGTCAGGATTATTTAATATTAAATATCAGCAAGATGATGTTTATTTGTTTGCAAAAAAATAGAAAAAGAAAAGAATGAATTGATCAAGCTAAAGTATTGTCACGAATGTATGCGGTGTTTATACAACACTGATAAATTATTATGACCGATAATCAAACTAGCCTGTTGTCAATAGATACGATTGGCTCATTAGTAATATGCGATCGACAATCCATCCCATATTCAGCCAAAAAATTTCCAGAACTTTCTCTAGTAATCCCCACATTCAACGAAGGTCAAAATATTAAACAGATCGTAAGCATTTTAGTAGAATTACTCGATCGAATCATTCCCGAAGATTACGAATTGATCGTTGTTGATGATGATAGCCCAGATCGCACCTGGGAATTAGCCCGTGAATTAATAGCTACTTACCCCCAATTACGAGTAATCCGACGACAAACAGAGCGAGGGCTATCAACAGCGGTAATTCGGGGCTGGCAAGCGGCAAGGGGCGAGATTTTAGGCGTAATTGATGCCGATTTACAACATCCCCCAGAAATCCTGCTCCGACTATGGGCAGAAATGAACCAAGGTGCTGAATTGGCAGTGGCTAGCCGAAATATCACCGGCGGCGCAGTGAGTGAGTCGCGTCTAGTGCGGCGG
>JAJAYU010000120.1 GCA_026786125.1 Chamaesiphon sp. | reverse complement strand
TTTCTATGGATGATGTATCGATCTGGTTGGGGACAGAAGGATGGTCAAGAGGTAGTATTAGCGGTGAAGATTAAAAAAACGGCCTTCGATGCTATCTTAGCTAATGCGATCTGGTCTAAATATTTACCAGAGCAATATTCCACCGAAAAAGACTGGAAACGTGCTGGATTTAATTCTGATGTGCGATTACAATGGGACCCTGATCATAGTCCTATTGGGGGCAAGTTAGAGCGGAAAGCAATTCAATTAGGATTACGTGGCGATATGTTGGCGTTGTATGCGAGAGAATGGATTATCTGGGTTGAGGATATTTCTGAGTTTGTCAGCGAACAGCATCAAAATCTGGGCAATCTCGATCAATTAATCGTACCAAGAGAGACTATTTATCCGATCATGAATCTAGAAGTAGCTAAACATTTGCAGATATCAAATAGTTCTCCCGATTAATGAAAATAATTAAAGTATTTATTTAAGCTGTGGGTCTTCCCAGCGAAGCTTCTGCTGATCCACTTCAAAGATAATGTCTTCATAAATTTGCTCAATCGGGAAAGTTAAATTGATCGAGGCTAAATCGACCAAATCACCCGATCGATAATTAATAATATCCCATTTATCGCGATTATCTTTATTATAGATATCGATCGCCATTTTATTCGCACTGATTAATACATAATCTTGCAAACTTGGCGTAAGTCGATACACGGCAAACTTATCACCTCGATCATAAGCCTCTGTACTTGGAGATAAAACTTCCCCAATCAAACAAGGATGACTAACAAACTTTGTGTTGTTGCGATCTCGTTCGTTGCAAGTAACACTTAGATCTGGATAAACATACTTGTTGGAATTGTAGATTTTTACTTTGGCATCACCATTAAGTACTCGGCATTTACCACCGCGCAAATGTGCTTTTAATAAGGATCCAAAATTTATTGCGATCTCACTGTGATTGAGTGTGCCACCCGTCATCGCATAAACTTCACCATCAAAATATTCGTGGCGAATTTCTTGTTGTTCTTCCCACTCAAAATATTCTTCAGGCGTAAATCTTAGAAAACTTTCTCTGGCAGCAATCATCTTTAAAACCTCATATTAAATCTTTTGCCAAATCAATGCAGCTGCAAATAAATAGATATCTTCATCTATTTATTTGCAGCTAAATTCACTACATTTTACTGACGATTCGCAGCAAGATTTCGACACCAGAGAATGCTTGCCAGCCAAATAGACCAACGATTACTAGATTGATCCCGATATGACCATATCTTGCCCAATCTTTACCTTTTTGCATGTAGGGAGATAGAGAAGCTGAGACAGCAATCAAGCCAGTCATACTCAAGCCAGCAATCAAGTGAGGGCCGACGAATAACTTACCATTATTGATATAGGTAACTGTCAGTCCACCGATCGATCCCATTACCATTGCAGCCAAAATAATCGAGCCAATTTGGTAATGCCGATCAATAAATTTGCCCTTGATCAGTGCTTTCTTTTCGTCACCAGTCGCAGATCGGGTTTTGCGAACTTGCCAGCCGAGATACAGCGCGTATAGACAAGCTGCAAACAAAATCCACATCAATGGTGGATGAATAAAATTGAGATAAGGTTTGATCGTAGCTGGGATAAAGTCCATAGGATCGGCAAAATTGATGGAAATATTCAAGAATATGCCTAAAAGTTAGCATAAAATTAGTTGGCGTTGGTGAGAGCAGTTAGATATGTACCGCTGAATCCATTGCTAATTCGATCACTAAAATTTATCATGATTTCTCCTAATCCCAATCGCTTGCTGATTCAATCTGCCAGACTAGGTAATCATCTTCAACTTACTACTGCGTTGGAACGTGGTGCTGATGTGAATGGGACTGATGCTCAAGGTACCTCGGCACTGATGTTTGCCGCCCAAAAGGGTTTAACCCAGCTTGTCGATCTGCTGATTGCGGCTGGTGCGGATGTGAATCTTCATCGTCGTCAATTTGGGACTACTGCGTTGATGTTTGCCGCAGCAGCCAATCGGATTGCCGTTGTCACTCAGCTATTAGCAAGGGGTGTAAATGTGAATGCAGTGAATGAAGATGGCAGTACTGCGCTGATGGGTGCGACGCTGGCTGGGGCGAAGGAGATTGTCGCGTTGTTGCTGATTGCTGGCGCGGATGTATTGAAAATTGACAAAGATGGTGATAATGCTTTGAAGATTGCGATTGATCGCAACTACCCTGAACTTGTCAAACAACTGCTCACCGCTGGCGCAGATCCCCATCCGGTGGATGATCAGGGGGATAGTTTATTGATCGTGGCTGCCGAACAAGGATATATCAGTTTAATTCAACCACTGATTCAAGCAGGATCCGCGATCAATTTCCAGAATCAGGATGGTTGGACACCACTGATTGCGGCTACATCTGCCAGACAGACAGAAATTGTCAAGCTGCTATTAGCGGCTGGAGCCAATCCTAATCTGTTATCGATAGACAGCGAAACCGCTTTACATCTGGCGGCAATTGAAGGTGATGCTGATATTGTCCGGCTGCTAATTGCGGCTGGAGCAAAGACAGATCTGATTACCAGTCTGAAGGATACACCACTGGTTTTAGCGATACTCCAGGGGCAGACAGCCGCCGTAGCAGCGATTTTAGAATTCGATCCCGATCTTACCGCTCATCAGCAAGGGATAACTGGATTTGGACTAGCGATCGTCAATCAATCTACCGAAATTGCCCAACTACTGATCGGGGCTGGTGTTTCCCCGATTCAGACATTCAAAGAAGGACAAACACCGCTAATAATCTGCTCGATCGAGGGTAATCTAGAACTAGTTCGATCGCTGATTGCTGCTGAAGTCCTGCTCGATACCAGGGATGACACCGGAGCAACAGCCCTAATGTGGGCAACTCATCGCCAGCATCATCCCATTGTCAAATTATTACTCGCGGCTGGTGCCGATCGATCTTGCAAGAATCATGGTGGCTTAACTGCGCTGGATTTGGCAGAAATCAATGGGGATCGGCAGTCGATAGATCTACTAAGATAGGGTAGTTTTTATACCGATCGAGCGCGAAAAATGTAATAATACCAATTGTTCTAAGCTTTTACATAACTCTATAGCTTCCCCCCTGTGTGACAACTAATTGTTGTGCAAAGATATTAAAATAGATAAAATTCATTTCCGCCATTTAGTTTATGACTCAAATCGCCAATTCCGCCGACGTGCCCGATCTTGGTCGTCGCCAATTCATGAATCTACTCACTTTCGGTACGATTACCGGAATGGTATTGGGTGCTGCCTATCCATTTGTAGCATATTTTGTCCCACCTTCTAGCGGCGATGCTGGTGGCGGTGCAACAGCGAAAGATGCTCAAGGTAATGAAGTCAAAGTCGCTACCTTCCTGACAGGTAAAATTAAAGGAGATCGGGAGTTAACCCAAGGCTTAAAAGGCGATCCTACTTACATCGTAGTCGCTGATGGCACGATCGTTGATTATGGCATCAATGCGATCTGTACTCACCTTGGCTGTGTCGTACCTTGGAACAAAGCTGAAAACAAATTCATGTGCCCTTGCCACGGTTCTCAGTACGACGAAGCAGGTAAAATGGTTCGCGGTCCCGCACCTAAGTCTCTACCTCTGGCTCATGCGACTGTCACAGCCAATGACACCATCGCCCTCACCCCTTGGACTGAAACCGACTTCCGCACAAACGAACCAGCTTGGTGGGCATAAATTAGGGATTAGGTCGTAGGAAAAAGGTCTGAGGAATAAGTTAAACACTAGTTTTACTATTCACCATCCACCATTCACCATCCACCATTCACTAACAAAATCTGTATATTATTAATTTTCTTCGTCTGTCATCCTTAACCCATGAAATTAACTTTATTTCCAAACTGGCAAAGTAGCCAGCGGTTGTTGGGCAAAGCCCTGGTCGTGATCTTGGCTAGCGTGGGGATCTTCCTCGCCAATGATCTTGCTGTGCCCCAGTCTGCGGCAGCATATCCCTTCTGGGCGCAACAAACATACCCCATCACACCCCGCGAACCCACAGGTAGAATCGTCTGCGCCAACTGTCACCTCGCAGCTAAACCGAGCGAAATCGAAGTACCTCAATCGGTCAGACCCGATACTGTGTTTGAAGCTGTTGTCAAAATTCCTTACGACCAAAGCATCCAACAAGTCACTGCAAATGGTGTCAAAGGGCCTCTGAACGTCGGCGCAGTGTTGATGCTGCCTCCCGGATTCAAAATCGCTCCTGAAGACCGTCTATCCCCAGAACTAAAGGAAAAAACTCAAGGGTTATATTTCCAACCCTATGGCGAAGGCAAAGATAATATTGTTATTATCGGTCCTTTACCTGGTGACAAGTACCAAGAAATTATCTTCCCCGTACTTTCTCCCAATCCTAAAACTGACAAGGGTATTTACTTCGGTAAATACCAAGTTCACCTTGGTGCAAATCGTGGCCGTGGACAGGTTTATCCAACTGGTGAGAAAAGCAACAATACTGTCTACAATGCTTCCGTTGCTGGTAACATTACCACGATCGCCAAGCAAGAAGATGGTAGCAGCTTAGTCACTATTCAACCAGAAACAGGTGAAGCAGTGATCGATAAAGTCCCTGCTGGCCCTGAATTGCTGATTGCTGAGGGTACCGCAGTTACTGCTGGACAAGCAATTACCAACAATCCTAACGTTGGTGGTTTCGGTCAAAAGGATATCGAGATCGTACTCCAAAATCCTGACCGGATTCTGGGATTGATCGCATTTGTCTTTATGATCATGCTATCCCAAATCTTGTTGGTACTCAAGAAAAAACAAGTCGAGAAAGTTCAAGCTGCTGAAATGGAATTCTAGATTGATTGTAAGTTACTAAAATTAAAAGATGTATTAGTTTTAAAGCTAATACATCTTTTAATTTTAGCCAGATACCAAAGAGTTTTCGTTCTTTGCTACCAGATAAATATCCCGAATATCCTGGGGTAAATCAGTCTCTAGCTGTTGATAGCCTTCCGCTAAATAGGTGGAAATCTCAGCGGCTGGAACTCGTTCACCTTCACCTTGAAGATAAGCCGAAATTCGTTGCTGATCCCACTTGAAATTTTGAGTCATGATCACGATCAAGCGCGATGTCGGAGAGAGTTGATCGAGTCCGCGATCGAGATAACACCACAACGGCGGTGGCGCAGTCTGGAGCACATACCGAATCTGGGCTGGTGGCGGCACATCCACTCGGTTGATATTACTACCCGTAATATCAATCAGCCAGTTTTGCCAATTGGTAGCATCTGGATCGGGAGACAATTGGACTTGCTGAAGTTCAGTAAAAATCTGTCGCCAAGACATGGCAAACAGATAGTCAGCCTGCACCTGAAACTCCACCGCCTGTTGAACAACACTATGGACGATCTGACTATAGCGATAGAATAAAGCCGCAAAAAACTTGCCTTGTTCGGGATGAAGTTGATGTAGACGAACTAGCTCTCGATCGCTATAATCAGCCAACGATTGCACGATTTCGTGACGGGATTCGGGGAAAGTCGGGATTGACAACATCTGTAAATTAGTTGACAGTTGGAAGTTGACAGTTGACAGTTTAGCATCCGATCCGTAGCACTATTCGATTCGTAATATCAAAATAATCTAATTGAGCTTTTTTAGCAGCAGCCCCGCGCTCTACCCGCTTCGGGTGAGCGACGGGAAGAATGCGTGCGAGTTGACGATTCCACCCTGGAACAAATTGACAAGCGAAGCTCTCAACCGTGATGGGGTGGATGAGGAAATGAGCAAATTCCATATTAGGCAAGGGTTTCATGGTAAAATAGTACTGGTTAGGAATACGGCTTTGTCCGATCTCTTGCTAACTACACGGTGGGTACGCCCGTGTCTGCGCGCTGACGGTTCTTGCAATAGCTCCCGAACGAAGCGCGAAGCCCGCTCTGTATTGCAAGCAATCAGAGTCGGGAGTCGTTCACTTTCGTCATACCTAAAAACTGCAAGATATATTTAGCTTACAGACGGCTTGTAATCAAGAATTAGGCCAAACTCCAAAGTAGCTGTCCTGAAAGGGCAACTTTCAAACCCCAACTCCTAACTCCCATCTTCCAACTCTTATGCAATCTAGTTCTGCTCCACAACGGATGCGTAATTTTACGATCGTGATCATTGCGATCGCCTTAGTCATTGCCCTCGTGCTCGGTATTCGTGCCCAAAACTTTACCGATAGCCTGGAAACTCAAGCCGATCGAGCCACCCCGATCGATATCGCCCTCACCAATAACAAGCCCACCCTGATGGAATTTTATGCCAATTGGTGTACCAGTTGTCAGGCAATGGCACCCGATCTAGCCGCAGTCAAAGCCCAATTTGGCGATCGAGTCAACTTCTCAATGCTCAACGTAGACAACACCAAATGGCTCCCAGAAGTCACAAAGTACCGCGTTGATGGAATCCCTCATTTTGTCTTTTTTGATAGCCAAGGTAAGGTGCTAGCCCAAGTGATCGGCGAACAACCCCGCCAGATCCTCGAATCAAAACTCACCGATCTGATCGCCGGAGTCGATGTGTCAGACACCGCCGCCACAGGCGAAGTCTCCAAATTCACACCGAAAGTAATTCCCAAAAATAACGACGATCCTCGTGCCCACGGATAGGGAGGGATTTAGGCTTTAGGCTCCCAGAGGGGGCTGTTGGGTTGTCTCCTGACGGAGAGGCTCCGCCAACATTCTTCAACCCAACCTACAGATTTACTATCAATTATCAATTATCAACTAACTCCCCTGTGTCCAAAATCATCGTCATCGGCGGCGGCGCGGCGGGATTTTTCGCTGCGATTACTTGCGCCCAAACTTATCCCCATACTCAAGTCACTCTGATCGAAGCTGGCAAGTACCCACTCGGCAAGGTCAAAATTTCTGGTGGTGGTCGCTGTAACGTCACCCACGCCTGCTTCGATCCGATTCAGTTGATCCAGTACTATCCTCGTGGAAACAAGGCTTTGCGGGGTGCTTTTACCCGCTTTCAGCCCAAAGATACCGTCGATTGGTATGCCGATCGCGGAGTCCGACTCAAAACAGAAGCTGATGGCCGGATGTTTCCAACTACTGATAACTCAGAGACGATCGTCAGATGCCTAATGGACGCAGCGGCAGCCGCTGGAGTCAAAATCTGGACAGGGGAGGCTGTCGCTGATATTACGCCTCAACAGCCCTCTGGATGGTCTGTAAACCTCAAATCTGGGCAGATCCTTACAGCCGATCGACTCTTGCTGGCGACAGGTAGCAATCCTAGCGCTTATAAGTGGGCACAAAAATTAGGACATCCGATTTTAACGCCAGTCCCATCTCTATTTACCTTCAATATTCCCGATTCGCGTCTGGCAAATTTAGCCGGAGTCAGCGTCAAATCTGCCACCGTCAAATTAGCCGCCACAGGTAAAAATGCTCTAACTCAATCAGGCCCATTGTTGGTTACTCATTGGGGCGTAAGTGGCCCCGCTGTGCTGAAATTATCCGCTTGGGGAGCGAGATTTCTCGCTGAATCTCGATACAACACTACCCTGATTATTGATTGGTTGCCAGACTATCGCGCGGATAAATTGCGAGAACTAATTCTAGCCGTCAAGTCTCAACTCCCTCAGAAAACTATTCAAAATAGTTGCCCTGTGCCGATACCCCATCGCTTGTGGGAATCCCTGACTAGTTATATTGGGATTCAATCAACTGACAGGTGGGCAGGATTGGCGAATAAAACACTCGACAGGTTAATCCAAGAATTAAATCGTGGTGAGTATCAAATTACAGGCAAAGGGGCATTCAAGGAAGAATTCGTCACCTGTGGCGGTGTCGATCTCAAGTCGGTTGATTTCAAAACAATGGAAAGCAAGATTTGTCCAGGTTTATATTTTGCAGGTGAAATTCTAGACATCGATGGAGTGACAGGCGGCTTTAATTTTCAAAGTGCCTGGACGACTGGATATTTAGCAGGATTGGCGATGGGAGGGTAGGAGATGGGGGGACTGGGGGACTGGGAGACGCTTGTGTCCAAATTCACCATCGACCATCCACCATCCACCATTCACTATCCTAAGCTACACTAGACAGTGACAAGATCGGCCGCGAGATCGTGGGAGGAAGTTGCTTTGGATGAGTTGCGAACGGCGTTAGAATTGGCTACAGAAGATGAATTGCAGCAATTAACAGGCATTCTTTTTAGCCGCAAGTTCAACCCCTTAGACTATGTGCGGAGTCCAGATTTAGTCGAGATTCAAAGCCAGGATCGGGCTAGTTGGCTGGATTCGATCGAGGATCGGTTTCGATTTTTAGCAGCAGATGGGATGACTGTTTTACAAGGTCGAACTCAGGGCGTTAGTTACCGTCAAACATTAGTACAAGTCTGTCGGTATCTCAAAATTGCTTATTCAAATCAACTCAGTACCACAGATTTAGAATCAGAAGTTTTCTTGCATTTAATGGGTAAGAGCTGGCATAAACTACCCGCTGGAGATCGCAATGCCCTGACAGTCAGAGTCCAAAAATCTTTGGCAAAGACTAAGTTTGACCAGCCATTACCCGCCCATATCCAGCACGATCCGATCAAACTAATTTTAAAAGGTAGCGGTGCGATCGCCATTAACGCAGTTCTCAAGCCATTAGTTCTGCATCAAATTGCCCGTCAATTTGCCTTCCACTTTGCTAGCTATGAAATCACCAAGCAAACACTAATTAGAGGTGGGATCGCCGCTAGCAGTCAACTCCAAAGTTATATCGCGCTGTACATGGCCAAGCGGGGAATGATGATGTCTGCAACTCAACAAGTTGCTGTACGCGGTGTGTTTGCAGTTTTGGGACCAGCGATGTGGGGCTGGTTTTTTGCAGATCTGGGTTGGCGATCGATTTCGACCAATTATGGGCGGATTATTCCTACGATTGTGGCGTTAGCTCAAATTAGGTTGACTCGTGCTGATGACTGGGAAATGGCTTACGGCTAAATTAGGGAAATTTACTGCGAATAAATTCTTCAGCAGTAGATCTATCGATTACTAATTTGTCTAGAGTTGCCATTAAGATATCGTCCAACATTTGCCGATATTGTGGGCCTGGTTTGTATCCCATTTTTTGGAGATCGGTACCATTGAGAATAGGTTGAAGCTGCGACCAAACTGTTAAATAATTCCAGATTTGACGGCGAATTGGTAATATGTTTCTACATCGCACCGCAACTAAAACTAATGTCTCTAGGTCGTACTGTCGAAGCAATTTAACTACTTGACTGACGGGCTGAAAAGTTGATAATAAGCGAGTAATATCAATCTGAATCCGATCTAAGTTTTCTAACCTATTAATAACATCAGGCGATAATTGGAGATTCTGGGCTACTGTTGATCGATAAATGGGATCAAGATCGGCAATGATTGCGGCTAATCGTAATTGCCAATGCTCGATTGATTGCTGAGGGTCAAATTTAGCTAGACATCGACCCAATAATCGCAGTTGGTATAATAATTCTCGATCTAACTTTAGAGTCGGATGGATACACTGCAAAGCATCTAGATCATTGAGCAATTCGATCGTTGGTTGCCAGTAACTTACCTGCAATAGATACTTTAATTCCGTCTTGAGCCGAATTTGCAATGCTGGCATTCGACTATGTGTTTTAGCAGTTTGGACATAAACACCACTGCTAATGGCTGCCCGAATATATGCGGCTGTCTGAGGTTCAAACTTAAATCCCAAACGCACTGCAAATCTTGCCCCCCGAAAAATTCGTGTCGGATCATCAACGAAACTATTGGGGTGTAAAACTCGAAGTTGTTTGGCTTGTAAATCAATCAGTCCACCAAATAAATCTAATAGGGGTGGATCTAGTGATGGGGTCAGCCGCCAAGCTAGAGCATTGATCGTAAAATCGCGACGATATAAGTCTTGATCGATCGAACTCGCAGATACTTCTGGGTTTGCAGCAGGGTAAGGGTAGGAT
>JAJAYU010000119.1 GCA_026786125.1 Chamaesiphon sp. | reverse complement strand
TCCTTCAATAGCTGGAATTTTAATGGGAGAGTACCTGCGCCGACACTGAGAGCAAAAGCTGGCGAACTGATTCGAGTATCTTTTCTCAATCAAGGGGGACATTCACACTCAATCCATTTTCATGGCTTTCATCCGGCGGCGATGGATGGGATCAAGCCGATTCGGAATGGGAAGGGGACGATTTATGAGTTAGAGGCACAGCCTTATGGGGTACATCTCTATCACTGTCATGTTGCACCAGTGACTCGTCATGTGGGCAAAGGTTTGTATGGAATGTTGATTATCGATCCACCGGAACCTCGCCCTGTTGCTGATGAAATGGTGCTGTTGATGGGTGGCTATGATACCAATGACGATGGCAAAAATGAGCTATATGCCTTTAATGGTGTGCCAGATTACTATATGATGCACCCGATCGAGATTTATCAGCACCAATTAATTCGGCTATATGTCTTAAATATGATCGAAATCGATCCCGCTGTGACTTTTCACCTTCATGCAAATATGTTTGATGTTTATCCCACCGGAATGTCCTTAAAACCTAGTCATACCACTGATGTGATTACGATGGGCACAGCCGAACGGCATATTCTGGAATTTAAGTTCAAGTATCCAGGCGAATTTATGTTTCATCCCCATCAAGATGGAATCGCCGAAAATGGCTGTATGGGAGCGTTTAAGGTGATCTCAGCTACTTAATAGTAATTAATCTCAAATAAGTTGACAGTAGTTATCATTAAGTAGACAATTAGGGTAATAGGAAATTGTTAATTTCTAGCTTTAATTTAAAATTCATCCCTGTGAAAATAAAAGATTATCTCACTGTAGCTATTGTTGCCTGTGTCGCATCGGTAGTAATTAGTGCTTGCAACAATACTACAAAGACAACCGAAACTAGCCCAAATCCCACAACTCCAGCAGCAACAGCACCTGCGCCAGAAATGGCGGGAATGAAGCATGGTGGTGGTAAGAAAATTAATATCAACAGTGCGATCCTATCTGAACTTGATAAACTCGAAGCTAAATTAGGTATTCCAGCTCTATCCAACAAGATTCAAGCTGAACGTCCTTACAAAACGCCAGAGGAATTAGTCTCCAAAAAAGTGATCGATCAACAGCAGTACGATCAGATTAAAGATCTGGTAACAATTGAAGATATCGTCTTAACTGGAGTCGAGAAAGATGCTGACTATATGATCAAGCTGGGACTGATGAAAGGTCACTTATTTGTAGCTAAAGAACTCCTAGATCTCAAGCAGCCTAAAGATGCAGAACCACATATTGGACATCCAGTTGAAGAAATATATACAGATGTTGCCGATCAATTAAATGAGCGCAAAGTCAAAGAGTTTAAAACGACTCTAATTGCACTTGAAGATCTGGTCAAGGCTGGTGCCAAAGACATGCCCAAGGTGACGAACAATCTCAAAGAATCCCAGCAATCGATCAATCTAGCAATTGCCGCCCTACCTGATGCCCAGCGCAAGGATCCAAAATTTGTATTGCAAGTAATCAATGGGTTGCTAGAAACTGCCAATTCTGAATATGGCGCAGCAATTGCCAATGGTAAAATCAAAGAGGCGATCGAATATCAAGACTCTAGAGGGTTTGTCGCCTACGCCAATATGTTGTATCAAGGAATTGCCGCCAGTATAGAAAAAGATCAACCTGCTACTCATAAAATCATCATTGATAATATGAAGCAATTAACTACGGCATGGCCAACAACAATGCCTCCAGCAATTCCCGTCAAAACAGTTGCAGAAGTTGGTGCATTAGTAAAAACAATTGAGTTAAACACTCAGAAAGTAATTACAGTTGCAGCTAAGTAATTTTTGTTTAACAAAGAGCATGGATTTAAATCCCCATCTTAAAACTCAACTATTTTCCTGCGGAAAGGCTTCGCCAACAACTATCAATTATCAATTATTTAACCAGGAATCAAGATTGTGGATTTTAGTTCAGCTATACCGACATTTGTAATTACGCTCAGAGAAGGGGTCGAAGCCGCCCTCGTCGTCGGTATTGTCTTGGCTTGTCTGAATAAAGCTAAACAGAATCACTTGAGGATCTGGGTCTATGCCGCTATTTTCGCAGGGATAGCGGCAAGTGGCATCGTCGGGGTGGTGCTATCCCAAGCAGCGCAAGCCCTATCGAATTCTCAGAATCCTTATGCGGCAACACTGGAACTATTTCTCGAAGCGATCTTTGGGCTAGTGGCGATCGTCATGCTGAGTTGGATGTTAATCTGGATGACGAAGCAAGCCAGATTCATGAAAGGGCAAGTAGAAGGAGCTGTTGGACAGGCGATGGCCAAAAATGCTGGCTGGGGGGTATTTATGCTCGTATTTGTCGCAATCTTGCGCGAAGGATTTGAAACGGTATTATTCATTGTTGCCAAGTTCCAGCAAGGTTTGATCCCATCACTAGGTTCGGCGGCTGGATTGTCGGTTGCGGCTGGGATTGGCACACTATTGTTCAAGTGGGGAGTTAAAATCAATATCCGCCGCTTTTTCCAGATTATGGGCGTATTACTATTACTGATT
This sequence comes from Chamaesiphon sp., assembly GCA_026786125.1. Taxonomy (GTDB): domain Bacteria; phylum Cyanobacteriota; class Cyanobacteriia; order Cyanobacteriales; family Chamaesiphonaceae; genus Chamaesiphon. Next base: position 525 of record JAJAYU010000119.1, on the reverse strand, counting down.
GTGTCGGGTTTGGTGGTATCGTCCTTGGGACATTTTGATACGGCGATCGCTACTATAGCTCAAAGCGATCGACAGTCAGCCGGAATGTGTATGTTGTACGAAAAATTTACCAAGGTGCATTCTTGCAACCTCGGCGGGTTGGTTTGGAATGCAACTAAGGTCCTACCAGAAGATAAGTTTCCTGGGTTGTTACTTAGCGCGTTGTTTGGCTACACCGATAAACTCTATCTAGTGCAGGCAATAGCTTATATTGGATTTATCATCTCGATCGGTGGCATATATTTCCGCAGCCTCAATCCACCAAAACCTAGACAAGAAAATACCCCTGTCCCTGTCAAACAGAATTAATTGGGCGGTGATAATTCAAGGTAGGAGTAACATACTCCCTTACTAGGAAGGGAGTAAATTCCCCCTACCTTGAATTTTCTGGGAGAATAGAGGACAACTATTTACGATCGACAAATCCAATGACAGTCATTTTATATTGGGGTGATGATGATTTTTTGATCGCTAAGGCGGTAACTG
>JAJAYU010000118.1 GCA_026786125.1 Chamaesiphon sp. | reverse complement strand
CTGCGACTAATAAACGAGCGGCTCAAACCAAATCATCCCAACTACAGCAACAACTCGCACTCAAAGAACAAGCGGGGCAACTACCTCAACTCCAAGCCCAACTCCAAGCCGCTCAAGCAGATCGACAACAAATCGGGATCAGATTACAACAACTCCAACGCCAGAAAGATCCAGCGATTGCTACCAAGAACTTACCAGTTAATCAACAGCCTATTCTCGAACCTACCACCGTCAATATTAGGGCACCGATTGCTGGCACTACGACCGAGCTGCCGCTATCCACAGGAGATCGCGTCTCGACCGGAATTAGACTCGCCAGTATTACCAACCCTAGTAAACTCAAAATCGGTCTAGATCTAGAACCCCAAGTAGCTAGATTACTTAAAATCGGTCAACGAGCGATCGTCAAAGTGGGTGTATTGATCGAAAGCCAAGAGCTGAGCGGGGTAATTGCTAATATTATACCGCAAACCGATCGATCCACTCAACTTATTGAAGTCGAATTTACCAATCCAAAACCAACTACTTTGATTGGGCAGATTGGTACGGTTTATTTTCCAAAGTAGGGGAAAGGGAATAGGGGGTAGGGGATAGAGACAATAGTTTATTACTGTTCGTACATAAAAGCCCCTAATACTCAATGAAAATCAGCTATATCTCTAATCCCTAATCTCTAATCCCTAGCTAGATGAAACCTTGTATTCTCCTGACAACCGAAGGTACCTACCCATTTCTGGGCGGGGGTGTGAGCACTTGGTGTCATGAATTGACCCAACAGATGCCAGAGATTGATTTCAAGATCTTGGCGATCGTCGCAAATCCTTATCTTTCGCAACAATATCCGCTCTCGACCAATGTTACCCAAGTGCTCAAGGTGCCCCTATGGGGGATGGAGGATCCGATCGAGTATGGATGGAGATTTCCATTCTCTCGTGCCTTGAAGAGCAAAATAGCCACTACTGGCGGCACGATCGAGCGACAATTTATTCCGTTATTCGAGCGGCTATTGACGGGAATTATCGCCCCAGAGCGGTTGGATATTGAAACACTGGGACAGACATTCGTAGGCATTCACGAATATTTTTTGCGATATGACTACCACAAAACAATGATGTCGATCGAGGTATGGGAAAGTTTTCAAAAATTGATGGTGACAGGTTGGCAATCACAAATCAAACCTGATTTAATTACCATCGGTGAGATTACCGAAACACTAAAGTTATTGTATCGGCTATTTATTCCCCTGCACGTTCCAATTCCCCCTGTCGATCTGATCCACTCTTCATCAGCTAGTTATTGTGGGCTACCTGGAGTAATTGGCAAGATCAAATATGGAATCCCCTATTTACTTACCGAACATGGGATTAATATTCGCGAACAATATCTCAATCTACGGACAGGAATCCCTTCAATTTTTGTACGTCGATTCTTACATTATCTCGCTGGTGCAGTGGTGAAATTAAACTATCATTTTGCAGATCTAGTCGCGCCTGTTTGTAGCTACAATACTCGCTGGGAGCAATGGTGGGATGTACCGCCAGCAAGAATTAAAGTTATTTATAATGGTGCGGATCCAGAGAAGTTCAAACCTCAAGATTATCCACCAAATAGTCATCCGGTAGTAATGAATATGGGGCTAATTTTTGCACTCAAAGGACAATTGACATTAATTGAAGCTGCGGCAATTGTGCGTGACAAGTTTCCCGATGTCGAATTTAGGCTTTATGGTAAACCTTCGGACATGGATTATTATGCTCGTTGTCAGGCAAAAGTGAAGGAGTATAAATTAGAAAATACAATTAATTTTGCTGGCTTTACTAGTGAGCCGTGGCGAGTGTATGGTGAAGCCGATATTGTGGCAATGTCCAGTATTTCGGAAGGTTTTCCCTATGCGGTAATTGAAGCAATGTTATGTGAAGCGGCGATCGTTTCTACCGATGTTGGCGGTGTCAGCGAAGCTTTAGGTAATACTGGCTTACTGGTACCAGCAAATCAACCGATTGCCCTCGCTGAAGCGATCATTCAACTCCTAAGTTTAACCCGCGCCCAACGGATCGATCTAGGCAAAAAGTCTCGAATTAATTGATGAGATAAAGATATTTATTTCGCAATTTTCTCATAGTTTTGTTTATACAATTCCTTTTATTATTCTCCTAGTTCTCAATTATTTGCCTGTTGAGACAAAAGTAGATCTTCTACCACCAGGCTTAAATTCTCTATTTGGATTTGTAACGATGGCTAGTTTAATTACTAGTAGTGGTTTCGTCCAAATGATTAGCCGACGGGGATTATTTTATATGGGGCTAAAAGATCCAGTTCAGGCTAATCGGATTTGTATGCCAATCTTGACAATGGGTGTCTTTACAACTATTTTTCTAGGATCGATTGGGATTATCTTTGGTTTCTATCAAGGTTTAGCTGCCGATGGCTATATTATTATTGCAGGTATCTATTATGTGATACTCAGCACGATTTGGATACTATTTGCGATCGTGGGACTTCAGTATCAATTTGCAGCACCAGCGATCTTAATTGGAGTAACTTGCTGTTTCTTTATTTTCAGAGTATTCATCAAACTTAGTGCTTTAGAATCACAGGTAGCGATGATCTCGATCGCTTTTATTTTGCTATTGATTTTGTCAATCTCCAATCGGATCAAGCATCGATCTATTAAACCAAAATTTGGCAAGTTAGTTGCACTACCACGTTTAAGTGTTCTAGTTTATTTATTAGTTCCATACTTTTTATATGGTATTGCTTATTTTGGATTTATTTTTGCCGATCGATTGGTTGCTAATACTGCAAAAGGAGGTCATTACCGTCTAGGATCGGAGAATAGTTTAGGTTATCAGGATAGTATGGATTTAGCGTTACTAAATCTCTTGCTGATTGTGCCGTTAGTTGAATATTGTAGTTATAAACTGATCACCTATTGGTACGATCTCGCGAAGTCAATGACCTTGGCTGAGGCTGATAGCTTAAGTTGGATGCTCCAGCGCAAATATTGGTCATCAATCAAACGGATTTTCTTATATTTTGGACTATTAATTTCGTTCACGATACTACTACTGTCAATTCTTCATCGGAGTCAAAGTGATAGTATTCTGACAGTTTTTGCCTGTATTGGATATCTATTATTTGGAATTGGTTTATTCAATACTGTTATTCTACTCAGTCTCGATCGATTACAGGATATCTTAGGTATTCTTGCTACAGCAATGTCCATTGATTTTATGACTGGCTATTTATTTAGCAGCATATTTGGCAT
>JAJAYU010000117.1 GCA_026786125.1 Chamaesiphon sp. | reverse complement strand
TGAAGAATGAAACCCAACACCCCCAACTCCCAACTCCCCGCTCCCAACTCTCTTACAATTTACCATCAACCATTTTTTCAATCGCTTCAGCAATCTGGGGTGGTTGAATAATCGTCAGGTACTGTAACTTACCATTGTAAGGGGTCGGAATATCTTCTGACGACATTCGCAACACTGGGGCATCTAATTCATCAAAGAAATTGTCGCTGATGGAAGCAACTAACTCTGCCCCAATTCCACCTGTCCGCATACATTCTTCGACGATAATTACTTTATGCGTCTTCTTAATCGATGCTCCAATTGTTGCCAAATCTAATGGCTTGAGTGAAATTAGATCGATGATTTCGGCATCGTACTTCTTCCCTTGGGACTCCAAGATTTTCATCGCTTGGGTACAGTGATGACGCATCCGTGAGTAGGTCAAAATAGTGACATCTTTACCTGGGCGAACAATTTCAGCCTTATCTAAAGGCTGTAAATATTCTTCCTCAGGTAAGTCTTCCTTGAGATTATAGAGCAAGACATGCTCAAAGAATAAAACTGGATCCTCGCTTCTAATTGCTGACTTTAGAAGTGCTTTAGCATTGCGGGGAGTCGAACAAGCAACGATTTTCAGACCAGGAACAGCTTGAAAATAAGCTTCTAGTCGTTGTGAGTGTTCTGCACCCAATTGACTACCAACACCCCCAGGGCCACGAATTACCATCGGAATCGTGAAATTACCACCAGAAGTGTATCGCAACATCCCCGCATTATTGGAAATCTGGTTGAAGGCCAGGAGCAAAAAGCCCATATTCATCCCTTCAATAATCGGCCGCAATCCTGTCATAGCAGAACCGATCGCCATCCCGACAAAACTATTTTCGGCGATCGGGGTATCTAAGATCCGCATGTCTCCATATTTCTTATGAAGATCTTTGGTTACTTTGTAGGAACCACCGTAATGTCCAACATCTTCACCCATGACATATACCGCCGAATCCCGCTCCATTTCTTCATCAATGGCTTCTCGGAGGGCATTAAAAAATAGAGTTTCTGCCATGCTAGGTTTACAACACTTAAATTTCTCAGATCTTACTCTAACAGAATTAGGGGATAGGGCATAGGGGATAGGGATTAGGGATTAGGGGTTTCTTGGAGGTTGTTACATTTAAAAGGGACATTGAGTTTGGAGTGTAATTCGTTCTAGTGTATGTGGGTGAATGAAACTCAGATCTCGCGCGTGGAGATGGAGCCGTTTCCCATCTGCCCGACAACCATACAACTTATCGCCCAAAATATTCACACCTAGCCCTTGAGGATCGGCGGCATGGACTCGTAATTGATGCGTCCGCCCTGTAACTGGAAAAAACTCAATCCGCGTGTAGCCAGCGATTTGACCTACTACCTGAAACTTGGTCAAACTAGATTTACCTAGATCAAAGTTTACCTGTTGGCGCGGTCGATCGAGTGGATCTCCCCAGAGTGGCAGATCGATCAATCCTTGCTCACTCTTAATCCTCCCAGCCAAAACTGCCTCATAAATCTTGTGTACTTGGCGCGATTCAAACTGCTGACTCAGATGTTGATAGGTGAGCTGATCCAATGTAAATAATAATAGCCCCGAAGTATCTCGATCGAGCCGATGCACAGCATCAACAGTTGGATATAGTCCCCGCAACCGAGTCAAAACACTATCCTGTAGATCCACTGTCCGCCCAGGCACAGACAACAATCCCGCAGGTTTGTCCACTGCAATCAGATACTCATCCTCATAAATAATCTCTAGATCTAACCTCACTGGCTGCTGGGACAAACCCGCCAACATAAACCCCATCAACGGCTGACACCGCGCCTCACAAGCCCCATAAAACTTCCCCTGTATCTTCTTATTCCCCCAGTCTCCCAGTCCCCCAGTCCCCCCATCCCCCCACCAAAACTCCGCCAACGCAATCGGCTTCAACCCCTGACTAGCTGCATAGTGAAGCAACTTCGGCGCACAACAATCGCCAGTACCTGTGGGGATACCTGCGGGCATCAATGATCGTAACGAGCTAGATGTACCCAAAAAATTCATCAATCGATAAGCATCATGCATCTGTGTTTGCAGTTGACGCGATCGAATTTTACGCTGTTGCTTCAATTCCCGAATTTGATCTTGATTCTGGTCTAGCAGCTCCTTGAGTGGCTGTAAAATTGCATTCTGTTCTTGTTTGAGCCGATCGCTTTCTCGTCCATCCTGACAGCTTTGAGCGACTAATTTGTCCAGTGCTGCGGTTAGTTCAGCACCCTGGAACGTATGCTCCAATCGTTGGCGTTCTCGTTGTCTAAATAATTTGCGTTGTCGATGTTCGATCGATAATTGCTTGATTCTACCTACAAATTCTGCTGAGATCGATCGATATTGCTCACGTTCGGCACTTCGATCTAAGTCAATTAGTTCCTGCTTCATCATCGCTAAGTCTTTAAGCGTAGCAGCTTCCTCTGTGGCAACTCGATCGCGCCCAGGAATTGGTGGTACCCAGCCAGCCACAACCGCCCCACTATTTAGCAGCCCTGAAAAAGCCTTAATTGAATAATATTCACCCGTACTTGTCTCAACCAATAACACTCCATACATTTTACCTTCACGAGCATATTGTTCTTCCCGTGCCAATTCCCGCATTAAATTACGGGCGATCTGTTCTACTTGCTGAGTGCGTGGTAATTTTAGCAGTTCGCCACTATGGGGACAATATCCCGTGTAGTAATAGGTTGGTGTGGAGTTTATAGTTTGATCGAGTATGGGAAATAACATGTTTGAGGATCCTACAAATCCCACCAGTTAGGAAGCATGAAGATTAACAGTTTGAGAGTTCTGGAGATCGATGGTTGTGGGTGGAATCGAAAAATTGATCGCTTTGATTTGATATTTACCCTGACTCAAGGATTCTAATGTTGAGATTGATTAATTCTGGATCGATGTAGGCTGCTTCGCCAAAATCCTGTTTACCATTACCATTGCGATCGGAAAAGGGAATAATCTCGCTAAGTTACTCCAGGATAAACACTGAAATTCAGATCCTTTTGTAATATTTATTTGCTACTTTCTCCGTAAATATACAGATATTATGTTTATGTCACTTTGATGGTGAGATCTTCAGCAGATCAAAAGGTTGATCTTGATCACAATGTTAATGTAGACAAGGAGCCGTTCGATCAATGAAAGGCTCTAATCTACATTCAACAGGTTATTTATGATAAAAAATAATGTTGTTGAGAAGAGGAGCTAGAGAGCTGCAAAATTAGGTTTTACCCGCTGGTGAGTTGAATCTGAGATTTAATGTGCAATCCACTGACCATCTGTAATGATGAAAATCCCCCCTAACTTCTTGAGTAGTGGCTGCATTGCGATCGATAGTTGTTCGGCTAGTTCTAGCTCTGTGCAGATAATCATGATATAGCTATTGGTAATCAAGTCATCCCCAGAATAGCCATGTTCGCCACTACCCGAAACATTATTAATCACGGTATAACGTTTAACCAAATTCTTTTTGAGAATCTTTAAAACAGCAGGAACTTCGAGATAGCTGACAATAATTTCGATTTTTTTAATCGGCTGTAACATTTCTAAACTCCCAATAATTTAATAGCTTGTAGATAAATTGGAATACCCACAACAATGTTGAATGGAAATGTGATTGCCAAAGCCATAGATACATACAAACTAGGGTTTGCTTCTGGCACTGTCATCCGCATTGCGGCTGGTACGGCAATATAAGAAGCACTCGCACAAAGCACGGAAAATAACAAAGCATCTCCTTGTCCCATTCCGATTACTTTTGCTAATACAATCCCAATTAAAGCATTGGCAATTGGCATCAATACGGCAAATCCAATCAAGAACATCCCCGTTTGACGAAGATCTTGAATTCGGCGAGCTGCTACCAATCCCATGTCAAGTAAGAAGAACATCAATGCGCCATAAAAGATATCTTTTTCGACAAACAAATGTACTTTGTACCAGCCATCAGCACCTGTCAAAACACCAATCACCAAGCTCCCAATCAGTAGCAATACCGAACCATTTAGAAAAGCTTCACGTAATACTTCACCCCAAGAAGTGGCGGTGCTTTCGTCTTTATCCTCGTCTCCAGTTATTTCTTTGGTGGCAAAAACTCTGACGAGGATTAAACCAACCACGATCGCGGGTGATTCCATCAGTGCCAAAGCTGCTACCATGTGACCACCGTAGGGAATCTGGATTTTGTCGAGCAGCGAACTAGCCGTGATGAAGGTTACGGCACTAATCGAGCCATAAGTAGCCGCAATCGCCGCAGCATTATAATTATCTAGTCTAATTTTTAAGATAAAAAAGGAGTAAACTGGCACGATCGATGCCATAAATATTGCTGCGCCTAAAGTAGCGATAATCAATGGACTCAAACCGCTTTCATACAGTTCGTGTCCACCTTTGAAGCCAATTGCTACTAGCAAGTAAAGCGAAAATAATTTAGGTAAGGGATTGGGAATTTCTAAATCGGATTGAACAAAAACCGCCAGCATTCCCAGAAAAAAGAATAAGACTGGCGGGTTCAAGATATTAGATAGAATTAAACTGCTATCCATTGGCTCTTTAAAATTTACTTACTCTAGGTCTGTTCATTATCTAGCGGATGGTGGATAGTGGATAGTGGATGGTGAATGGTGAGTAGTTAAGTTTTTTGAAGCGACGATCGATCTGAAGCTAGTGGGAGAGGCAAACTTCGATAAAAAAGGTGAGCAATGCCCACCCTACGGAATTTAAACTTATTACTTCTTAATTAACCAAATATCATTCCCATTCGATGGTTCCTGGTGGGTTGGAAGTGATATCATAAACGACCCGATTAACGCCTTTTACTTCATTAACAATTCGGTTAGAAACTATCTCTAGAAACTCATAAGGCACCCGTGACCAATCAGCAGTCATCCCATCTTCACTAGAGACACATCTCAGCACAATTGGATGTGCATAAGTACGTTGATCACCCATCACACCGACACTATTTACATCAGCTAATAGCACTGCAAAAGCTTGCCAAAGTTGGTCATAAAGTCCTTGTTTATTAACTTCTTGACGAACGATCAGATCGGCATCGCGAAGGATATTCAAGCGTTCGGCAGTAACTTCACCAATGATCCGAATTGCTAAACCTGGTCCTGGAAAAGGTTGACGCTTAACGATTTCTTCGGGTAAGCCGATCGATTTACCCACTTTCCGCACTTCATCTTTAAATAATTTGCGGAGGGGTTCAACCAAGGTAAATTGGAGGTCTTTTGGTAATCCACCAACATTGTGATGGCTTTTGATTTTAACTGCTACTCGTTCGCCACTTTGGGGATCGACATTGGTATCTGCGGATTCGATTACGTCAGGATATAAGGTTCCTTGAGCCAGATAATCAAATGGCCCTAAGCGTTTTGATTCTGATTCAAATACGCGGATAAATTCAGTGCCAATGATCTTCCGTTTAGCTTCAGGATCGGTGACACCTGCAACAGCTTTGATAAATCGATCCCGTGCCATTACATATTCAACTTTGATATGAAATTGGTCTTTAAATAGTGCAACGAGACGTTCTGGTTCTAGCTTTCGCATAAACCCTTGATCGATGAACATACAAGTCAATTGGTCGCCAATTGCCCGATGTAATAAGAATGCTAATGTGGAAGAATCAACACCACCAGATAGTGCTAACAATACCTTTTTGTCACCGACTTTAGCCCGCACATCCCGAATGGCTTCTTCGACAAATGCTTCTGTTGTCCAAGTTGGTTGACAACCGCAAATATGATAGACAAAATTGCGAATTAGAGCCGCGCCACCGATCGAATGCACTACTTCGGGGTGAAACTGGACTCCATACAACTTCCGCTGATGCTCGGCGATCGCTGCACATGGGGTATTCTCAGTATGGGCGAGTAGCTCAAATCCAGCGGGTAACTGTTCGCAAGAGTCGCCATGACTCATCCACATCGTTGTGCCTGCTTCCACATTTGTCAGTAAATCAGTCGGATCGTCGATCGATAGTTCGGCTTTACCATACTCAGCTTTGGCAGCTTTGACGACTTCGCCACCCAGTTGCTGTACCATCAGTTGCATCCCGTAGCAGACCCCCAAAACGGGGATACCGAGATTCCAGATTTCAGGGTCGCATTTCGGTGCGCGCTCGTCATAAACTGAGCTAGGGCCACCAGAGAGAATAATTCCCTTTGGATTTAACAATTTAAGTTGCGCGGCAGTAGTACGATAGGAGATGACCTCAGAATAAACTTGAGTTTCACGAATTCTTCGAGCGATTAGTTCAGAATACTGGGAGCCGAAGTCCAGAATGACGACCATTTGATGATTTAAGTGTGTGTCGGCTGCAATACTGGTGGTAGTCTCAATATCTGCTAGTTTAATCTCGGTTTCTGTTGTCACTGCGGACTCCGTTGAAGTTGATATGTTTAGATGCGGAAACAGCCCACCATCTGAATTATGGTGAGCAACTCTTGAATTAAAAAGTGATCTTAACTAAGATTTAGAATGACTGATAGAAACAAATATATTTGAATTAATCTAGCATAATTGAGCCAAAAATGTCGCTCCAATCGGGCTAGTTGCCATAACTTGCCGCTGTCGATCGAATAATACAGAACCGACACTGACAGATTGTTGACTCTGACTATAAATATACGCTTGAGATCGATCGTCAATTCGATCGGTTAAATATCCGTAGATTTGTGTCACCCAGGTGCTCCCAGCAATTCGATCGATCTCGGTCAGATACTTGAGCACATCCTCCGCCGTCTCACAGTCAAATAGCCCCGCTAACTGAGAGGCTGGCAAACCCATCCGCGCCGCTGCTGCTACCAAAATTTCCAATCTCCCATCAGCTAAATGGTGATGGGTATGAAAAATTCCCCCCGCTAATTTGATCAATTTGCCATGATAACCAAATAGCAATAATTTCGGCACACCCAATATCCCCGCCTCGGTTAATAATGGCCCCAACCAATTAGCTGTCTTAATAATCCGCTCCCGCCCAATCCCCATCTTCTGAGCCAAATCCAACCCATTCTCACCAATACAAAACACCAACGGCAAACCAGCTTCACTCTCCAACTCCTGCTGCTCCTGCCTTGCCCTTTTTCCCTGGTCGGTGAGCGGAGCCGAACCGTCCCCTTTCCCCTTCAATCGCAACTCAACCAAACAAGCCTCCAACTGCCCTGGCGCACTCAACGGTTGCGAAATACCTGTAGTGCCCAATAAAGATAAACCCTCAACCACTCCAAACGCGGCATTAGATGTACGAGTTGCCAGAACTCTCCCTTCCGGTAGAATAATTGTCACCCGAATTTTCTGTTCCGGTGCCAACAATGGGGCTAAATTCGCCTGTAATAGCTGCTGGGCGTAACTATAGATCGCAGGTAGATTTTCCCGATTAGATTGCTTCCCAACCCCTTCACCGCCAAGTAGCACAATCTTTTCTACCTGACTGGGATCTGCCCATTCAACTACCGCCCAAACCGGAGTATCGCGAGTCAGATCTAAATTATCGCCAGGATCGCTGAGAGTGATGCCGAGGGACATATTCGGGTTGATCAGGGCGGATTGATCGATCGAGATTTCCACCTGTTGAGCTGGGGTAATTAAATCTACAGTGACGATCAATCTGGTAGATTGCTGTAGACAGTGTAATGCGGCGATCGCACTAGCTGTAGCAAAGACAGGTAAAGTATAGCCAGAACGCATGGTTATTGCTAACATCCAAATTTATTTATTCATTGCTCACCGTTGTCAGTTCTAGTTTTTCCACCTGCTGAAGTTGGGGTTGATGGATGGCTAGATCGAACCAGAAGGTAGTGCCCACGCCAACTGCACTGGTAATATTAACTTGAGTATGATGCTTCTCGATGATATTTTGGACGATCGATAGTCCCAATCCAGTTCCTTCCAGGGTGTGAACACGGTTTTCGACGCGGAAGAATCGATCGAATATTGCCCGTTGATCTTCAGGATCGATACCGATGCCAGTATCGATGATTTCGACTCTGACGACAGTATTACTATGGTCTTCTCCAGCCTCTAGGGGCAGTGTCATGCGGTGAGCGCGAATTGTGACCTTTCCCTCCGCTTTGGTGAATTTGAGGGCATTCCCGACCAAATTTGCTAGCACCTGGAGGATTAGGTCGTAGTTGCCAGAGATGTCTGGTAGTTCGGGTTCGATATCCTGACAGAGTTCGATCCCTTTGTCTTTGGCATTGAGCTGGTAGGTTCGCAAAGTTTGTTCGATCGATCGAGCCAATTCAACTGCACCAAATAAATAGGTGTGGGAAGACTCTAATTTCGACAAATCGAGGACATCATTCACTAGTCTTGTCAGCCTGTCTGTCTCGCGATTAGCTGTGTCGAGAAATTCACTCCGCTCTTCGCGGGTTAATTCATCACCATACTCGTAAAGCGTTTCAATAAATGATTTGATATTAAATAATGGTGTTCTTAATTCGTGAGAAACGTTGCTAATAAATTGACTCTTTGCCTCGTTTAATTCTACTTCACGAGTGATATCTTGAACGGTCATGGCGATCGCCCGCACATTCTCCTTGACTGGATCGAGGACGCTAGTGATTAAAATCCTCACAGTGCGATGAATCGGTTGACTGAGGGTAATCCGAAACTCTTCGCCTTCAATCTTTCCAGCCGCTACTTGATAGAGAGGACGAGTGAGTTCGGCAGAAACACTACCAGGTAAAACATGCAAAACATTAGTCTTATCTAAGTCGAGATGATCCCAACCAAAAAAGCGACGAGCATTGGGATTTGCTAGTACGATCTGAAGGTTATTATCGATTAAAACGGCACCATCAGCGATCGTTGTCACCAGAGTTTCCAGTTTGGCTTTCTCGGCAGTTAATTCATCGATGTTTTGTTCTTCAAATATCTCTAGCTTTTCAGCCATTTCATTGAAACTCTCAATCAATTCACCCAGCTCGCCACCTAAAGGTAAATCGATCCGTTGTTTAAAATTACCGGAAGCAATATTTTGGACACCAGAGAGCAATTCCTTAATCGGTTTGGTAATTTGTAGCGCATTAAACACCGCACCTAATAATACCATCACCCAAATCGATACAAATACGGCGATCGTCACATCCCTAGTCAGTCCTGTGGACGCAACTAGAGTAGGATTGGGGTTAATCCCGATCGCTAGTGTACCCAGAAACTTGCCTTCATGGTCGATCGACACAAATACATCAGTCACTACGCCTTCTGGAGTCTGATGCTGACGTACCAAAGGTAAACCGTCTTTCTTGCCATCACTCTCAGGTAAATGAATTCGCCGCTCGATCATCAACGAGTTTTGGACTTCTGACTCCGAGAAGGGAATACCCAGCCGAATATTACCTGCATCATCAGCATAGAGAATATATCGCAGACTAGATGTGCTGTGATAAAACCGATTAGAAAATCTGGCGACACTAGTTAAGTCGTTTTCAGCTAACTGCGGAGCCATATTAGCGGCAAGCAATAACCCTAAATCTCGCCCAAAGCGAGTATCGTTAATTCGCGCATCCGTTTGAATCGTATTTACCGCCCAAAAGGTACCCCCACTCACAATTAACGACACCACCAATGTGGCTGCTCCCATCAGTTTTGTTTGAAGTGTGAACTCCATCCACCAATGGCGAATGATGTCGCGCAATTTGTCGAACATGGCTAGCAAGATATGAGTTTATACACTTAGAGGTGTCAGTCTGTCTTCCCCACTATAACAGCGATCGCTCTGATGGCTTGCAGAATCAACAGGGTGCATCATCTCACAGAGATAACACACCCTAAAGCCCAAAGCCCAAAGCCTAGCTTTCTTTTTCAGCCAAGCTCAAGCCAGCCGCAAACTCTTCACCATAACCTTCTTCACCATGCTCGTTGATATCCAAGCCTTGGTATTCAGTTTCCGGTTTGACTCGTAATTCCATCACGAGGCTCAACAGCTTGATGATGATAAAGGTACCAGTCGCAGCAATTGCGTAGGTAATAATCGTCGCAACAATTTGTTTGCCTAGTAATTCAGGGCTACCACTAGCCAGCAAACCATCAGCACCAGCAGAGTTGACTGCTTTGGTTGCAAAAATACCAGTCAGGAGTCCACCGACGGTACCACCGACACCGTGAACGGGGAATGTATCAAGAGAGTCATCAAACTGTAATTTGGCTCTCAGACTGACGGCAAAGAAGCAGCAAGTCGCGGTAATAAAACCGATCAGAATAGCACTTAGGGGAGTCACAAAACCAGCGGCAGGAGTAATTCCGACTAATCCAGCCAGGAAACCACTGGCAATCCCAACCGCAGTTGGTTTCGCCCGCAATACCCACTCTAAAATCAGCCACATCAAGCCACCAGCACAGCTCGCAACTGCCGTTGTGACAAAAGCGACAACAGCTAAACCATTAGCACCCAAAGCACTACCACCATTGAAGCCAAACCAGCCAAAGAAGAGTAGCCCAATTCCCAACAGCACATAGGGCACATTGTGCGGTGCGGCAGGTTGATTTGGATAGGTTCTACGAGGACCGATCATCCAAGCTGCTACAACTGCCGAAACACCAGAGCTGATATGAACTACTGTCCCGCCAGCAAAATCGAGCGCGCCGAGTGTGCCGAGGAAGCCCTTGCCCCACACCATGTGAGCTAAGGGGGAGTAAACGACAGTAGACCATATCAAGATAAACCAGAAGTAAGCTTTGAAGCTCATCCGCTCCACAATTGCCCCAGAGATTAGAGCTGGAGTAATGATGGCGAACATCATCTGAAAAACCATGTACAGTTGGTGCGGAATCGTGGGTGCATACCCAACTGGATCGGGTTTGTCGAAGGCTACACCATTTAATCCGAACCAGTTTAAGTTGCCAAAGAATTGATTGGTATTGACTGTAACTACATCTTTGACGGTAGTTACCGAATCAGGTGAAAAGGCAATACTGTAGCCCCAAAGGATCCAGGTAACACCCACAACAGCCATTAATACTAGACTCATCATCATGGTATTGAGCACGTTCCTAGATCGCACCAAACCACCATAAAAAAATGCCAGCCCTGGAGTCATCAGCAATACTAATGCGGATGAAACTAGCATCCAAGCTGTATCACCAGTATTCACGCCATTGACATCCACCGGAGATTTATCGGCTGCGAGAGCAGTACCCATCAGTGGAACACTGAGAAACCAGGCAGCCATCAAGCAAACAAGCAGAATTTTTTTAAACACTAGTTCCATCCTTTACACGCCAGAGTATTTTGAGTTAGAAAAATTATGTATCGTTTTTGGACAATCTTGTATTTGAAGATACTAAAATTCTGTATAACAAGATACCTTGTTCTAGACTTAGGCATTATCTATTAACACAAAATATTAACAAAGTGTTTCTGTAGTGTCAGTTGCATGGTAGAGATCTAAATTAAGACTGTTTGAGTTCTAGATAATTTCCATACCCAACTGCCGCTAATTTGGCTTGTTTTGCTAATACCATCTCCTTCAGGCTTTGGCGATAAGCAACGACTTTGGCGAGTAGTGATGGATTGTGAGTGGCAAGGATTTGAATAGCTAGTAGTCCAGCGTTTGTGGCATTACCGATCGATACCGTTGCAACGGGGATACCTGCGGGCATTTGGACGATCGAATAAAGTGAATCTACACCTTGCAATGCTTTGGTTTGGATCGGTACACCAATTACGGGTAGAGGAGTCAGGGATGCCACCATCCCTGGCAAATGAGCCGCGCCACCTGCTCCGGCGATAATTACCTTCAAGCCCCGTTCATGAGCTGTCTGGGCATACTCAACCATCCGTTCGGGCGTGCGATGGGCGGAAACGATCGCGACTTCATGGGCGATCTCAAACTGTTCGCAGATTTTGATCGCCGCTTTCATTGTGGGCAAGTCAGAATCACTGCCCATGATGATGCCAATTAGGGGAGATTTCATAGATAGTCTCAGGTAGGGGGGAGATCTGTAATTTTAAGCTAGATCGCCAAAAAGAAGGACTAGGCTGCAATACAACCTAGTCCTTCTTTTTAATTAAAACGATCGATTGAGTTCTAACTTAATTTCTAGAGATTTTCACTGGTGCCAGGGTAGTCAGATTTACCCGAAATATTAGTCGTTGAACCTGGGTGTAGCTCTCTGCTAACATTGGTCGAAGCAAATGCCGCATCTTTGGCAAATCCAGCATAAGCTTCCATGCCATGTTCGCTGATATCCAAACCGATAAACTCCTCTTCTGGAGTGACTCGAATACCGACGGTTGCTTTCAAGACTGCCCAAAAAGCGACACACAGCACTAATGTAGTAACAGCAACAGCAAAAGTACCAATGAACTGATAGCTTAGTTGCTCGAAGCCACCGCCAAAAAATAGTCCTGGTTTGGGTGCGGGGGTAACACCATAAATATCACCCTGACTGAATAAGCCAATGGCGAGAGTACCCCAGACACCATTAACTAAATGCACTGAAGTGGCACCAACCGGATCGTCGATTTTGATTTTGTCAAAGAATCCAACGGCAAATACCACCAATATCCCCCCAACGGTACCGATAATTGCTGCTGCGGGGACGCTAACCCAAGCACAGGAAGCCGTAATAGCTACTAATCCTGCCAAAATACCGTTAATTGTCATCGAAAGATCGGGTTTGCCTAGTAATAACCAAGCAACAGCGGTGGCGGCAATTCCACCAAAAGCACCAGCAGTATTCGTCGTCACGGCAATATGTCCGATCGCACCAGAAACACCCATCGTTGAGCCAGGATTAAAT
>JAJAYU010000116.1 GCA_026786125.1 Chamaesiphon sp. | reverse complement strand
CATTAAACCCGCGCCAGTTGAGCGTCCGGTCGTAACTGCGTCGAGACAAGTTGCCATTCGCCCTCAAGCACAAACTACTGCCCTGCGAGTGCCGCCTGTCTTGCCGCGTGAGCCAGCACCAAAGATTAATCCACCCAACAGTAACGTCGTTCGCCCACAAGTCACCTGGAAAGAAGCAAACGCCAACGCTACAGGAGTGTGGGGGTCGCGTACCATGCCAGCAACCGCCCCAGCAGCTCCCTCGATCGCTCAAGCTCAAACTTCAAATATTCCCACCGTTTCCAAAGGTAAGGCTGTAATCGGACAGCAAATCAAAGGTAAATTGATTAGCCCAATCCAGACTAGCGCAACAGTACCCACCCAGGAAATTGCCATTAGTTTAGAGCGATCGATCGTCTCCGATCGAGGTAAGGTTCTAGTTCCGGCTGGGACTCAAATCGTCGCGCAAATTGGGATTTTAGATAGCGGGATGATGTCGATTCTGGCGGCTAAAGCGACGATTGAAGATCGGGAAGTCGAAATCCCACCCAAAGCTCTAATTCTCCAAGCCAGCAATCGTCAGCCTCTACTCGCCGAACTCAAGCAGTTCGGGCAAGATGAAGTCGGCAGACGCGACATGATGGCCATGTTGGGTGGAGCCGCACAAGCGATCGGTAAAAATCTCACCGAGCCTCAAACTTCTACTGTCGCAACGGCTGGGGGCATTATTCAAAATACCAACAGCCAGACAAATGTTTTAGGGGCAGCGTTGAATGGTGGATTCGCTCCCGTGGCTCAACAGTGGCTCGATCGCAACCAGCAAGCCATTCAACAAATTAATGCCAGATCTAAGGTGTGGTATTTGGGGACAGGCACAGAGGTAAATCTCGTTGTCGCACAGCCGTTTTCACTGTAAAAGATGAGGGCTGAAATTTCAGCCCCGATCTCGCTCTAACGTAATCCAGAAAGTTGTCGCTCGTATACAGATCTCTGTTCGCCGCTCAGATCGCTATTCTCATCCCAAAGTTGAAGTTGGAGATCGTTTTTCCACATTTCTTCTTGCCATTCAGGGTCGTTCAGTTCGGCTTTGCGTTCGGCTTTTGATGCAGCTATCTGTTTTACTCTGCGCTGTTGGTAACGCTCTGTTCTCAGTTTTGCTTGGTGTTCTAATTCGAGAATAATTTCATCTACACTAGTGCGATTCTTGAGCTGTTCTTTATAGATATTTTTGTGAGCTTCTAACATCGAACCATCTGCCTGAAAGGGGATTAGAGAACAGCTCAATTCAGGAACCTCTTCAAGAGAATATTTAGCAGGTTCGAGTTCATCTGCCCCATCTAATAGCTCGTCGATGTGGAGCTGGGGATCGAGTAAATCAGAAACTCGATAGAGCCAAGTCTGGCTGGTTTCATTAAATTTATCAATCTTAATATCCATAATTTTATGTCCATTAAATTAGTACATTACGATCTTATCAACCGTCGCCCCGAAACGTTAGTGCATAACGGCGCAATTCGAGCAGAAATTATCGATAATATGCCGATCGAGCGATTGATGCTTCGTCAGGGACTATTACAACCCGACGAACAGCCCATATTCTACTCTGCTACTTATTCTAAGTTTATCAGCCTCGATGATTTGACTAGTCAAGCTCCTGAAGGCACAGTCTTGATTGCTACCAGCAATAAGCAAGTCCACTTTGGATCGCCAGAGGCTAAAGCGGCGATTAAGAGTCTCATGCCCCTGGCAACTCAAATTCCAGGCTACGCCAGAGGATTATTAACTCCAGGTAAATCGCCTGGTTTTGCAGGCAAACTTAGGGTGCTAGTCGTTAACGATAAAACTGGTGCGAATAATCTCAATCTTCCGCCCAAGCTGATTAAAAACATCGTCGCTGATGGCTCCAGTGTCGTTTCCCGCCAGTTAGGTGAAGAAGTTGGCTTAATCCCCGAACGTGGATTACCGCAAGTGCGGGGATATAGCGTCGATCCCCAAATTGGCAATTTCTATATTAAAGGGACGTTCACCCCGCTAAATATCCCTGAGTACTTTGCCAGCCACGGATTAGATCTGGATGTCGATCTAATCTTGACTACCTCCATGCTTAAAGGGGTAACAAAAGACAAACCCCTGCCAGCACCAGGCATGTATGAAGTTGATGCGGCAGATTTGTATATCACCCAAACGAAAAAGTTCCAAAAAACTACAGCTAAACTGGGTACTGTGAGTAATTTCTATGCTCAAGGACTGGCTAAAGATATCGCCATTCCCACCCAGAATGCGATTCAAGACCTAGAACAGAAGAAATTAGACATTATCAGCCTCGCTGAAGATTACGTCCGCACGTTCGAGTTAGCCAACGAAGAGACTGCCCGAAAAAATGATGAGCCATGCGCTCCATTACCAGGGAATATCGCCTTTATTGAAAGTATTTTAGAGTCGAAGAATTGGGGATTGCTGGAGCTGCCTAGCGTTCTGAGTTACCTGAATGAATATGCCAACAGCCAAGTAGAATCGATCGATGAAGGCGCGATCGCTAATTTGCGCGGCGAGTATCGACCGCTGATTATCTGTGGCGATCTCCAGCACAATCAAGTTGCTGGAGCGGGTTTGACTACTGGCGATAAACACATTGCCATGCGGTTCCCAGTCCTGAATCGAGGTCAAGTCCAGGCAGTGACGGTCAATAATGACATTCCCCTATTTCAAAATCCCGCATTAGGCGGAGTCATCCCCGATGCAATTTACGTCGGACGGGAAACTCTCGCAGACATACAAGAAAACGACCCAGCTCGCTATCAAGAAATTATTAGTGAATTTGGCTCGGAGGAAGCGGCTCGATCGCAATGGCGATCGAATCTCGAAGCGATGAAGGCAGATTTCGATGGGGATGAAATTGCGATCTTCCCCGAACGCACTTATCCCAATTTCTATGCTGAAGTAGTTGAAAACCTTAAACCTGAGTTATTAATGAACTTTGTCTCGAAAGATGAAAAGCAGTTAATCGAGAACAATAACCTTGCTGAGATGGTCGTCGAACGACTCAAGCCCTATGTCAATGTCATCAATAAACAATTGACCGGGATTAACGAATTATATGCGGCCATCGATTTCATCATCACTAGTGACGATCGACAGTTGAAAGTTGATACAGCAAAAGCGATTCATCAAGCTTGGGCACAAAACAAGGGCAAGGATACAACTGAATCGATCGTCGAAATTGATGTCACCCTAGATACTGTTATCCCTTTAGAGCTGGCGGCTGTCTTGGATGAATCTCCATTCTTCTCCAGTACTGATTTCCTCAAGGAAGTCGATAATATTAGAAGTCAGGTTAGCTATTTAGCTCAAGCTAAAATGAAT
The DNA here is from genome assembly GCA_026786125.1 of Chamaesiphon sp. Taxonomy (GTDB): domain Bacteria; phylum Cyanobacteriota; class Cyanobacteriia; order Cyanobacteriales; family Chamaesiphonaceae; genus Chamaesiphon. Next base: position 7,817 of record JAJAYU010000116.1, on the reverse strand, counting down.
CTCAAAGGATTATTGAGTGCTGGAATGCAAGGGAATTTAGTTGCCACACCAGTTAATGCCAAGAAAGGAATAATTTTTCCAGCCGAGCTAAAATCTGCGATCGATAAGTTCAATCATACCTCAGTAGCTGGATTCACTAAAGGCGAACGAGATCCCGAATTATTAAAACAATACCTTGATGACTACAACCAAATTTATGCGGGATTAAGTCAAGTTATTGACTTTTCAAAACCAATATCTGAAGAGTATTCATGGAACGATCCCATTACTAACGAAGATGTTAATGAGGTTAAACCAATTTCGCTGCAACCCAATCTCCCTTACGATCCCACCCAAATCGATACTTATTTGCGCCACTATCAAACCGTCGTATTGAAAGAGGCAATCGGGCTAGTAGATAAGCAAAACCAACGGGCGGTAGACTTTGTAAAATCTGGAGTTAAGCCAGATGAAGGTGCTGTTGTGGCAGTTACACAAGTCTTGCCCAAGCTCAAAGTCGGTATCCCCCAACTCAAACAAATTATCATCGCCGCCAACCAGCAAAATCATTTGCCTAGTGGCAGTACTCAATCTTTGAACGCTCTACTGGGCGAATTCCGCTCGGCGACAGTGGCACCCGAACTCAACAGTGTAGTGGCATACTATCGGAGTCAGTATCAAGAGTTGCAAGACAAGCTCTATGTCAATACTAAAGACCTGAAGGAGTTTAAATATGGTAAGCCACTAGTGTTGGGGATCTCGACCGAGAGTGGCACTACCATCAGTATTGGCAGGTGCAATCATGAGGAAGTTGCTTTATTTCGCCAATCTGGGGGCATGGGGGCAATATCTGAATCCGTAAATGGTACGATCGTTTATCATCCCGATCCCGCGACTGGACTCAAAGATGGCCGGATTTGTTTGGGTGCGCTAACTGCCTCTTCCCAGCGATTGACAGAGGTAATGAATCCAGAACAAATAATTGGATCGGAATACATCATCTTGCACGATCGGGAAAAAGAACTCCAATCTGAATCTCGCCAAGTACTCGCTAATTTCCGATCTGAAGTAGAACAGCGGGGCTGGGATAAAAAACAGGTTTTCGCCGCAGTTGCTAAACTCGCGGGTGAGAAAGCTGTGTCCCAAAAATTCCTCACCGATTGCCTTCCCGAAACAATGCGCGAATTCGTGCAAGAGATGGGATTGAAAAATATCTTAGTCAAAACCAGCACTCAGACGGCTCAAATGCTGTCCGAACCGACGCAGTATGTGGCAACTAATTCGGCAGATGGCTCGAAACAGCTCAAAGCATTCGTGCCAATTAATGGTAAATCTCAATGGGTAGAAGTGGGCAATTTGGAAGCTTATGGCAACCAATTAACTCACAACACTACGTTTCAAGGGACGATCGAAGCCCATTACAATCAAGTCCAATTTAGCACTCCAGCCAGCACCGGATCGGCAAAAACTCTCACCGTCGGTAAAATCACCCCAGCCGGACGAGAGTTAATCGATCGTCCCGATCCGATCCAAAATCTGTCGGTCGTCCGACAACAAACGGCTAAGTTTATCCTCACTGTTGGCGATAAAGATATTGAGATTTTGGATTTGAGTCCTACTCTATCCGCACAACTAGCCAAGCTTGCTACGACTGAGTTAACATTGAGCGACCTGCGGGTTTATGATACTAGTTTTGTGGCAACTACCGAAATTGATGGAAAAACTCAATATCTGTCGGGAGCTAATTTCGATCCGCTGAACAAGAAGAATCGGGATAATACCAAAGATGTTACTAAGGAAAATTTATCCCAAGTCAAAGTTACTGTAACCAGATCTGCTGAAGCAACGGTGGTTTATGAAGTTCGGACTCAAGATGTTAAGTTAGGTGAAATTACGCAAAAACCCAGTCTTAACTTTTGGGAAAATCAGTTTGAAAAGCTGACAGATAAATCAGCTATTGAAATTAATTTCCCCGTCAGCAAAGTCGAACCAAAATATTCATCCTATCGTGTCAACATAGACCCTAAAACGGTCTATAACACTAGCGTCTGGATGAACACCGAACCCGCGCAAACCTATCTCCAATCTGGAGCAAAAGAACAAAGCGATAAACTAGACGCTCGGGTGCGCTCTACTGCAAAGAATAATCTGCGGCAGTCAGCAGAAGCGTTATGTTTCCACCCCTCTTTTACTGCGAAAACTACCGTCACGATCGTTGATGAAGCAGGAGTACGAGCAGTCGAACGCTTGAAGCTAGTCGTCCCAGATAATAAAATTGCCAAACTTGAAGGATATCTCAAGTCAAAGGCGGTGCCTTACATTAAGCTAGACAAGGGACTCCCCGCAACCTACGAAGAATCCCGACGCGGCTATCATGTGTTGCGCGTCGATCCTGCCGATCTTACCCCTCAATTTAAAACTCAACTTTCAAAACAACTGGGTAAACCGATCGAACAGTCAGAGTATGAAGCGAAGCTGCAATCCATACCAATTACGCGGGAACGAGTCAATGTAAAGCTCAATAGTTTCAGGAATTTTCTCACTAATCATCCACCCACAAATCCAGTTCGCGAGATCGATCTTGCCGCTGCCAAGCGCGTCCCCTACGCACTCCAATCGGTCACTGGAGAAGTCGAAACTAGGTTTAGAGGTAAAGCCTCACTGGTAGATGACCGCGTGGTATTTGAGTTTGTTAACGACAGACAACGCAATACAGCAGCTTACCACCTGGGTTTAACAGATCTGGTAGATCTCGTCGAAACGGATGCAAAAACGCGGTATCTAGCTGCTGTAGAAGTCGATAAAATCCGTACTTATTTGAACGACAGGGCTGTGGGGCACGTCTCGATTAAAGATGGGGTCAAATTAGATCACCCGATCGTTGCCACCTATGCCACTACTAAAGATTGGACGAAACTCGGTGCCCGATCGCAACTTGATATTGCCATCGGCTACCAAGCTACCAAATACATTGGCGTACCATTAATTGAAAAAAGCCAAACTGCAAATTATCGAGCTAGTTGGGGTGCAAAAGCCAACTGCACTAGCTACTCGGCATCCGATGTGGTGATGGTGACGGGGAATCGATCTAGCAATCAACTCGGTCAAGAATTGCTCAAACAACATTTCGAGCGAGAATATAAGCCCTTGCTTGATGCTGCTGTCAAAGCTGGTGCTAAAATTCTCTGCGGTAATGATGGGGATACCGACGATCTAACCCGACAATATCTCACCGAACTCGGCTCCGATCTACATCTTAATTCGGCGGGATATTATGAAGCAACGAGCCAAGTGCCAGCCTCTGTAGTCCAAGCAGCACCAGTTGCTCAAAGAATTAATCTGGTACAACCTTCGCAAAGTTCACAGGAATGCGAGCCAGAAATGTCTCTGGGGGGGTAATTCAGCTTACTCTTTTAAGGCTAATATACAAAAGTACTTTCTATTAAAAGTACTTTTGTATATTAATTAACGCCGTAAAGATTCGATCGGCAAGCCCTACTTAACTCTTTGAAGAAACTCAATAGACTTGGCAATATCTAGTAAGTAGTTTTGAATGATTTCACTGGCATAGATATCCGGTAATGCTTGTTGGAATTTACTTAGTCGATACTCTGGTAAATTCATTGATATAGCAGCTAGAGTTTCTGCCGATCGCCAAAATGAAGGGTTGGAAATCTCGGAGATCGCCAGTTTCAGACTATTTATTGTAAAACTATCTCCTTCAATTTTTAATTTAAAATTATCGACAACTATTTTTGAGTCTGAATAAACTTGCAGTCCATATTTAAGTGTGTGATTGATGGCACCACCTGCAAATGTCCACCAGATGGCTCGATCTGGGTCAAATTGAAGACTCCAGCCAGAGGACTTTAGGAGCGGGGCTAGTTCGTGTCGATATTCATCTAGTACGAACTGTGCTTGCTCATCAAGGTAAGGGAGCGAATCTTGACTGAGAATGATTTGCCGAACCTGCTGACATAGTTCAAATCCCAGCAATTGCGGGATGAATCCGCCCCAACTGGGCTTTTTCCCGCGTGGAGCTGGAAGTACCAGCACGCTGCGATCCGCATGGTTGATGTGCGATACCGTCCAAGATCTCCCGCCTAAAATGAATGAGCTAACTTCTGGAACTAGTTTATCGACGAAGACCTGCTCTAAGGAGCCAATCGTATAGTTAGCTTTAGTTTGAACTTTATAAAGCTGCGGGCTACTAAATACAGCATAAAGCTCCATAAAGTTCTTCCGGCCATAGACCTTCTCGGCTTTATCGCCGATCGATAGCAATCCTCCAGCTCCAAATAGATACCCTGTCTGAATCATGTGCCCAATCAGGGTCTCAAATTCTGCGGCGGAAATCCCGCTAAAATCAGGTACAACCGAAAGATACTCCCAACATCGCTCGGTGCTCACACCACCAAACTGAAGTGTTAGTGCTAGTAACTGATGCACTAGCACCGCCCAAGCTCTAGTTTGAACGGGAACTGACTCAACCCATCCCGTTCTTGCCAGCTCGATGATGGAGATTGCTTGTAAAACTGGTTCGATATCTTCGCAGTAAAAGGTGGTGTTGGCTTACTGTCCGGCGCGGCGACCCGTGCGACCGAGCCGCTGCAAAAATGAGGATACTGTCGAGGGTGCATTGGATTGGAGCACGAGGTCTAGATCGCCGACATCGATGCCGAGTTCTAGAGTTGAAGTGCAAACGATACAGGCGTTTGTTCCATACTGAAATCGAGCTTCCGCAGCAGTCCGCTCCTCTAGCGAAACTGAGCTGTGATGGACGAAGACATCGGTGCCGCGATCGCGCATTCGATCGGCAATGTCTTCAGCAAGGGCGCGACTTTGACAGAAGAATAGGCTTTTGCGATCGGCAGCTTTGGTGCTGGCCGCCGTTGCCATACTGCCGATGGTATCTTGGAGATAAATTCTGAGGTCTTTGTGCGAAGTTAGTTTGGGCGGATCGATAATACAACTCTCTCGCTGGGAAGTCCCCTGCATCCAGGTCAGGATATCCGCTGGATTCCCGACGGTAGCACTCAGCCCGATCCGCTGGATGTCATTGGGCGTAAATCTTGCCAACCGCTCCAGCACGGAAATGAGCTGTGTGCCGCGATCGCTGCCAGCTAGAGAGTGAACTTCGTCGATGACGATCGCCCGTAAGTCCTGAAATAGTTGGGCATGGGGCACCTTTGCCGAGAGGAGCATGACTTCTAATGATTCTGGCGTGGTCATCAGCAGTGCAGCAGGTTCGGTTAGAAACCGTCTTTTGTCAGCAGCTTTGATATCGCCATGCCAGAGAAATCGCCTTAAACCAACCATCTCGGTGTAACGCCCCAATCGATCTGCTTGATTGTTCAACAAAGCTTTAATCGGCGCGACATAGATCATCCCCACGCCTTTGGGTTCGTCAGCCATCAGCATCGCCAGCAGCGGAAACATCGCGTCTTCCGTCTTTCCGCCTGCGGTTGGGGCGAGAATCACCGCATTTTTGCCGTCAAGTAAGGCGTGGCTCGATAGTTCCTGCACCGGACGCAGCGAAGTCCAGCCTAAGTTTGTAGCGATCGCTGCTTGGAGTCGGGGCGGAAAGCGGGAGAAGGCGGATGTCATGGTTAAAACTCAACTAGGGCATATCCCTGGTTATCCTCTGGTTCGGGATCGAGATAGGGGAGTCCGGCGATCGATCTCTGTTCGATCTCATTTAGTGCAGTTTTATCGAAGCCTGCCACTACCATCGGATCGTAGTCTTCATTCTCATCGGTGAGATCCAGCACATTGACGAATTGCCGGAGAAACTGACGGGGGACTACACCCACATCACCTTGGAAACCTTGAGTGGTTTTTGCTACTAATCGATCGATAAAGTCTACGGTAACTTTGTTCATCAGACGGTGGCGATCTACTGCGGGATATATTTCTCTTAACTTGAGAGCCACTTCCTTGAGACGATTGGCATCGAAGGGTTTGAGTTCTAGCTGAGGCTGACGAGTGCTGACATATCCGCCTTCATCCTGGAACTTAATCCGCTCGTAGAGTGGCTGAAGTCCGGCAACGCCGCGCTGGGTATCGAAGAATTCCGAGGTTCCGGTAAATAACCAGAGCAACCCGCGATAGCGATCGGCCGCATCGCAAATCTGGCGGATACCGTTTAATGATTTACCGCGCACATCATGGCGCATTCTCAAAATAGTCTCAGCTTCATCGATCGCGATGACCAGTCCTTTATAACCCGCTGCCTTGGTGATTTCCAGAATGCCCTGGAGGTAATCTAGAGCTTCACGACTGCCGATATCGCCCTTAATGCCTGCTACCTTCTTGGCACTGGCAGATACATTTTCACTACCGGATAGCCAAGCTATTAATGCACTGGCTTGGGCAACTTCGCCTTGTTGTTTGAGCTGAAAAATCGCGCGGAGGACTCGCGCCATATCTTCTGGAGCTTTTCCGGCAGTGAGAGATGCTAATTCTTCTTCCATCCGCTGTTGGACTTGGGTATCGAAGCCTTCACTTTCTTCGTCAGCACCGCCAGCAATCAGCGCGTCTTCGACTTTGGCAATCCAGCGATCGATGATGTCGCTCAGGGCACCTCTAGGACAGGAACTGGTACCTAATTCTTGCACCACTTTACGATATACATCGTCAAATTTATAAAAATGCAGGTCGTTATCCGAGACTACGACAAAGCTAGTGGCAAATCCTTGCGCCTGCGCTTCTAAGACAGCCAGACGAGACATAAATGTTTTACCACAGCCATAACCACCCCTGAGAAACTTGAATACTCCCTCCCCACTGGCTGCGAGACTGAGTTGACGACGGATTTCGGTCTGCTGCTTATCGATCCCGACTGCAAAGGCTTCTAGCCCCCGTTCGGGCACTGTGCCGGAGCGGAGTCGCTCTAAAATATGCGCTGTGTCTTTTTCGCTGATGGCCATATCGGATCGAGGGTAGGTGTGTTTGACGTAGCGTTTACCATTACTGGTAGCTTCAATCCTGACTGAGAACGGTACTTTCTGGAGATGTTCCTCAAAGGCGACAGCGAAGCGGCGAACTTGACGCGGATTGCCTAAAATTCCCGCAAGTTCGGATTCCGCGATCGAGCCATGCTGCTGGAGGTGGAGAAAAACTCGACCCACATTGGGGTCTGCAAAGCCATCTTGCCAATCGCCGCTAGTCTGGACGGCAATGGGCGCATCTTTAGTCCGGCGCAGAGTGCCCGCAACCTTGAAGTATGAATCCAGAGTTGCAGATTCGACATCTTCGGAAGCATCGGGATGGTAAACCTCGATTCTGACTCGTTCGTCTTGGCTTCCAGCAAGGTCGAAGACCACTTCTATCCATTCTGCATCCAATCGGACAGGGATCTGCTGATTTTGGATCGTAACATTGGGTACATCTTTAATATTGACCTGGATATCTTGACGATCTGGTACCCGTAGAGCTATGGAGATCGTCTTAGCTCCCGTAAAACTGAGTACGCCTTGGGCGACAGGTGCTGGTTTGACGCGAACTTTCAGCCGACTAAATCCGGCAATATCTGGTTGCGCTTGGACTTCTACCGCGTATTTGACGGTTTTGAAACTGGTGACATCGCGATTGTGCGATACGCTCAATACCGGAATCACCCGCTCTTGGAGGCTATTGCCACCGTGAACGAAGGTTGCGCCAGGATTCCCCGTGGCAAATACCGCCGTATCTTTCCGAAAGAGTAAATATCCGGTCTGACCTTCATAATTAAGTGCGCTGAGGGAAACTGTGACGGTTTCCGACTCGGAGCGCGGCTGGTCGTCGAGAATATAACGCCGTTGTGGAGCGCGAATCGTGCCCCAGGTTGCCTGTTTGGT
>JAJAYU010000115.1 GCA_026786125.1 Chamaesiphon sp. | reverse complement strand
GTATGGTAAATCGCCATGTCTGCGCCAAAATACCAGTCAAATCGATCTGCCCAGATCGAACTTAATAAGAATAGTAAGACATTGGGTAAAAAGTTTTGGTCTTCGTTATCCACAGGTATATCATCAGAACAAGGCAGTTCTTCGGTACTGGGTAAGGTGCGGTTGAGATAGTCGGAGATCATAGTCTCAATCTGATTGAGTTCTATTAGTTATTATAAACTAAATGATATTATTGCCACAGATCTGGATCAATATCTGGCAAATTTACAAGTACATCCTGCCATGTATTTGATCTCTGTAAAACATCTAAAACAATCGGTAGTTTTCCATTTGTCGCTATTCGCTACTTTAGTTGAGGATATCCGATAAATCTTCTAGGTTAATATCCGAAGAATCTAACTCCAGATAGGATCGTAAAATGGATTGAACTTGATGTATTTTTTCAACATTCAATCTGCCTAATTGCTTCACCAATCGCTGTTTGTCAAAAGTCATCGGATCGACACAGATAATAAAGCTATCAGTGTTTAAGCCATTAGTCTGATCGGGATCGATCTCGACGACAATCGGCAACATTCTACGATCTGGACGACTAGAGGTAATCGGCAATACAGTTACCTTCCGTCGCTGATTAAAGAGCGTACCAGAGATAATCATTGCTGGACGAGTTTTGCGGATTTCCGTACCGATCGAAGGGTCAAAATTAACTAGCCAGATACTTCCCAATCGGTAATTGCTGCTTGTTGCCATTCCTGATCCTCTACCGATGTTTGTTCGTCTAAAATCAAGCAAGCTGAGAGCATTGCCTGCTGGTGCTGTTTTTTCTGCCAAGCCGAGAGCAATGATTCGATTAATTGACTCCGATTATCTACTCGCTCGTCGATATACCGCACCAGTTCGTTGGGCAATGAAATAGATATTTTCACGATCTTGTTCTCAATGCTACTGGTAATCCTACCTATTGTACGACCACAAGGAATACCCGTCAAGAAATCTTCTATGGCTGGGTACCCGAGTTACTTTGAAGCGATCGGCATTCGCCAACCAGTACCAAAAGCTCGATCGGTTATTTTCAAACCTGGGGGAGCTTGACGGCGTTTGAATTCGGCACGTTTGATCAGTTTAATAATCTTCTCGACGACTTGTGGTTCATAGCCTCGATCAATTAGTTGTTCTGCTGATTGATGATTGCATACAATCGCCTCTAGAATGGCATCCAAGACTTCATAAGGTGGTAAAGAATCTTGATCTACCTGTCCTGGTTTTAGCTCTGCACTAGGGGGTTTAGTGATGATATTTTGAGAGATGATTTCTCGCTCTCGATTCAACCAGTTACAAATCGAAAAAACTCGCATTTTCGGGACATCAGCAATCACAGCTAAACCACCATTCATATCACCATAAAGAGTGCAATAACCCACTGCCATTTCGGATTTATTACCAGTTGAGAGCAGTAAATGCCCAAACTTATTGGAAATCGCCATCAGTAAATTTCCCCGAATTCGGGACTGGATATTCTCCTCGGCTAGTCCAAATTCTGTACCTGTAAATAGGGAATCTAGGGTCCGATCAAATCCCTGCATTAACTCTCCAATTGGAATAGTTTCGGTATGAATTCCTAAATTAGCAGCTAGATCGATCGCATCGGTGACAGAGTGCTCAGAGCTATAAGGTGAGGGCATTAATACGCCCCAAACTTTGTCAGCTCCAATCGCTGCTGCTGCTATTGCCGCAACTAATGCGGAATCGATACCACCACTCAAGCCCAAGATTACTTTTTGAAAACCACATTTTTGCACGTAGTCGCGGACACCTAATACTAAGGCTTGCCAAATTTCAGCATCAGTACTATCATTTAATGGCTGAATTTTATCTAGATTTAGATCTTGTTTTGTTTCGTCAAATTCAATGATAATTAAGTCTCGATCAAATGACTTACCTCGACAAACGAGTTCCCCAGATCGATCAAATCCCAAGCTACAGCCATCAAAAATTAGATCGTCATTGGCACCAACTTGATTAACATATAAAACTGCTCGATCGTATTTAATTGCTGTGTGTTTGAGCATTGCTTCTCGTACCTGTTGCTTGCCAACACTATAGGGCGAAGCCGATAGATTGATCGACAGAGCGATATTTTGTTTGGCTAACTCCTCGATCGGATTAACTAAATAGCTGCGTTTACCCCAGAAATCTCGATCGTTCCACAGATCTTCACAGACTGTTAGCCCGATCTTAATTCCATCTAGAATGAACCAATTTGCCTCACTACCCGCTGCAAAATAACGATTTTCATCAAATACATCATAAGTAGGTAAGAGTCGCTTATGGAAGATATTCTGGACTTTTCCCGCCGTGACAAGGGCAATACTATTGAATAATGGCTTACTACCTGTGATTGTAGAATTTAAGTTAGGAGTGGCTAATCCAATTAATACAGACAGATCTGATGGTAAATCTATTGCCAATTGGTTTAGCGTCTGCTCCATATCAGCAATAAAATGAGTATTGAGCAATAAGTCTCTGGGTGGATAGCCACATAGTGATAGCTCAGGGGTAAGTAATAGTTTGACTCCTTGGCTAGCTACTTGTTGAGCAATTTCCAAAATACTTTGGGCGTTATTTTGAAGATCGCCAATAGTCGGATTGAGTTGAGCTAGTGCTATTTTCATGATATTTATACAAATAACAATGCTTTGTCTTTTAGTGGCGCAAATGCAACTGGATCGAATCGAAATAATGTGGCTGGACGACCACTACCACGAGCAGATTTTTGGTCTGTCTCTTCCAAGAATCTTAATTTAATTAATCGATTACGAAAATTTGAATAGTCGGAAAAAGTTTCGCCTAAAACTGTCGAATATAGTTGGTAGATATCACTAAGTGTAAATAGTTCTGGCAGGATATCAAAAGCGATCGGACTATACTCTAATTTACTCCGAAGTCGCTGATAGCCGTATTCAATAATTTGTTGATGATCGAAGGCGAGTTCAGGGAGTTTATTGATCGGATACCAAGCAATTCCGCCTACTCCAGTGGCGATTAATTCGGCGGCTTCATACCTAACTAGAGCAAAGTAGCTAACTGATAGATATCTAATATTATATCGATCGACTGCTTCCCGTGGATCTCGATCTGGGCCACCAAAGGTATATAGTTGCTCTAAGTATAAGTTATTTACCTGAATTTTTTCAGCCAAGATTCGATCGGCAGCGGCTTCTAATGTTTCACCTTTTCTGACTAGGGTACCTGGTAAACACCAGTTACCCAAATAGGGTTCATCTTGGCGCATTACTAATAAAATTAGTAATCGATTTTGCTGAGTATCGATCGAGAAGATCACATTATCTACCCCGACTTTAAAATCAGCAAGGATCTGTTTGTTTGAGTTTTGATCGATCGCGGGAGTCATCAGTTATAGAATATAAGTTAAATTGTTGAATATATGTAGCTACTTTAGGTGTTAAACCTTGAATCGAATGACTATTCCGAATCACTGTAGATGAAATCTGGGGTGTAGATAATGGAGCAATCGTAATTTTTGCCCCCATATCTACCAATCTTTGCAAATCGATCGATTCGATCTGATTACCGATCCGTGGCACAATTAATAACTCAACTTGGCTTAATAATTTGCTAGCTTGATACCATTGTGGCAACTGAGTAATTAAGTCTGCACCAACTGTGAGCGTAAATTCACTATCTCCCCAAATTGTTGTGGCAGTTGCCAAAGTCTCGATCGTGCGTTGACTACTCAAACTGCGATAAACTTGGGTATGTTGACTAATTTTCGGATCGATTTCCTCAATTAATAACTCTAGCATTTGCGATCGCTGTTCTAGATCCGCTCCATGTACTTTAAATGGATTGTTTGCTGCCCAGACTGCAACTAGATCGAATTTTAACCCCAACCAACTGATAATCTTTTGATGAGCAATTGTCGGTGGATCGGCACTGGTTCCAAATAGAGCAATTTTCATTAATTGGTGAATGGTGGATGGTGAATAGATGTAGGGTGGGCATTGCCCACCAACTAAAATTTCTGCTACTTCAAGTCTTCTCTTTCAAATTTTGGGTTAATTCTAGTAACGAGGGAGAAATATTTACAGAAGTAAATCTATCATAATTAATATCTCGAATCTCCGCAGTTAAACTCGCAACATTTGCATCAGTACGTTGTCTAATCGTACTTAAACTATCATCGGGTTGAAGTCGATTACCTTTGTTCATCACAATCTGCAATAATCCCGCGCCCTCAGTCGCTAACCCCAATGTATCACTCGTAAACTTTCCATCAGTTAGTTCGCGGAAGATTTGTTTTTTGCCAGGATAAGTCATTTTACCTGAAGATTGTTTCATTGTGGGGATATTATCGATTTCGACTAACTTATAGACACCATTCACGGGGCTACCTGTGACTAGCTTAGTCCCCAAACCATAACCATTAATCGGCGCATTCGCTGTCCGTAATTTAGCAATTTCCCATTCATCCAAATCCCCACTAGCGAAAATATCAACATTTGGTAATATTTCAGCTATTTGCTTGGATAAACTAGCCAGATCCCCTGAGTCTAGTCTAATCCCTGACAATTCAATTTCGCCTGCCGCCACTTGTTTCGCTAGCTCTGTCGCTGCCTTAATCGGATCGTAAGTATCGATGAGTAATGGCGCGCCTGGAAAATAACGATGAAAAGCTCTGAACGCCGCTTGTTCGCTACCTTCGATCGCATTTATTGCCATCACAAGTGAATGTGCCATTGTCCCACTCGGTTGACAGCCCAGTTTCAGCGCAGCCAACACATTAGATGTGGTGTCCAACCCTCCGGCAATCGCTGCCCGCGCTGCCCAGATTGCCGCCTGGGGACTGAAAGCGCGACGGGTACCAAATTCGAGTAATGTGGCATCGGCACCTGCCACATCGCGCAATCTCGCGGCTCTAGTCGCAATTAACGTTTGATAATTGATCGTATTGAGTAAATAAGTCTCGACGAGTTGAGCTTGCCATAAAGGGGCTTCGATCCGCAGGATTGGCTCATTGGCAAAGATTGCTGTCCCTTCTGGCACTGCCCACACATCACCCGTAAACTCAGCAGTGGCGAGTAGTTGCCAAAACCTGTCTGGGGCGTTTTTAAAAATACCTGTAGCTTGGAGTTCGACAATTTGATCTGGGCTAAACTGGAGTTGTTCGAGGTATTCCAGTGCTTGAGCTAACCCCATCGCAATTAAATATCCAAACTCTTTTGGTAGTTTTCGTACAAATAGCTCAAAACTGGCGACAGATCGATCGACTGATTCGCCCACATAGCAAGCTGTCATCGTCAGTTGATACAGATCTGTTAATAGACTATAGTCCAAGCTAGATAAAGAGGATATCGATCTAGATGAATTTGAATCAGTAGGTGATGGAGCGATCGAGTGACTCATCATTTTACCCAAAATAGCTTTTCTTTATTATGGTAGTAATTACCATAATAAATCAAGGCATTAACCTGACTATTCTGAGATCTCAGTTGATTCCCAATAAAGACTATACCCACAGTTTTGGTGGTATTGACAATCGGATCGAACAATGACTTCAGGTAAACTTGTAGATGATAGAGTAGTTTCAAATGTAGCTACTTTAGCAAGTAGAAAGATTAGCACAGCGATTGCGGGAATTGGGCATAGATCCAGAGGCTGAGTAACTCTACCGCCAACGAATCTGTCGAATCAGCAAGTGATGTCAAAAATTATATGCTGTAATTGCTGTGCTGGTACTGTTGTGTATCGTTGGCGGAGCCTAGCCCCTGGCTAATCGAGTTATACTGACAATATTGAAACTGTCTGAGTCAAAATGTGATGAATCGAGCCAGTCAAATATTTCGGTGTGAAGATGTGATTGCTATTTTGCGAGAACAAATGATGTTGTCAAAATTTGGGATTAAGTCTTTATTTTTGTTTGGTTCTGTTGCCCGAAATGAAGCTAATCAAGAGAGCGATTTAGATTTTATTGTAGATTTTGAGGGGAGTGTAACGTTTGATAGATATATGGATTTGAAGATTTTTTTAGAGGATTTGTTCGATCGCCAGATAGATTTAGCGATCGAGAGTTCACTAAAACCGCAAATTCGTCAGCGGGTTGTTGAGGAAGCAATTCTAGTTGCCAGGGGTGATGCCAGCAATGTCACGTAATTTAGATCTCTACCTAGAAGATATCATTGGGGCAATTCGGAAAATTCATAGCTACACGGACGATCTAGATTTTGAAAGGTTTACTGAGGATGAACGGACGGTTGATGCGGTGATTCGGAACCTGATGGTAATTGGGGAAGCTGTTTTCGGTCTAAAAGGCTGGAACAAAACCCGCCCAACCCCACATGAAGAGTCAAATCCGCGATCATCGGCCCATCCAGATTAGCGGCTTGAGATCGGGTGCTTCAGGCATTATGCACCATGCTATTAGACTTTGTTTGATTGATACTGTTGTTATTATACCTCAACGACTCTGATGTTTCTAGACTTTGTAGAAGTTTGGCAGACTTTGCCGATCGATGTTCTAACTCAAGTAGATGGTGAGTCGATCGAATCTGATGTACTCTGCCAATCGGGTGACTTGATTTGTTGGGGTGAGTGGAATTTTGATCCTGCTAGTGAGGCTCGATTTCATCGAACTATTGTCTAGCATGCTCACATCTTGCACCAGAATATAGATACTAGTGCTTAGTATAGATCCAGGGTACCCACAAGGGGCACCCCGACGGAATTTATGTGTAGGGGTGCCCCGTGTGGGTTCCCGGGGTCTATTATAAGGACGAGTTTGTATATTATGGTGGAAGATGTGGGCATGGTAGACAATATTT
>JAJAYU010000114.1 GCA_026786125.1 Chamaesiphon sp. | reverse complement strand
GGAAGATATTCTCGGTATGGATGGTAATGTTACCTTGTTCTAGCACTGTCATATAGCTGTCGATCGCGGTGATGTATAGATATGTGCATTGTAAGTTGTCTCGTGACCTACAGCATTTCGGGATTTCCGTACCTCGGATTAGGCTTTAGACTTTAGGCTTTAGGCTTTAGGTTTTAGAAGTAAGCTAGATCTTATTCCCTAATTTCTTGAGCAAACTAGGAATCTGCCCAATCTTTTTCGCCACTGGAATTTTTGCCCGCTTATAAGTCTCGATTCGTTGTTGAATTGTATCTGTATGATGAATCGGCTTCGAGAGGGTGTGACTCAAAACGTTCGCCGCATCAGTCAATGGATGCGGTGTACTAGCGTGAATTCCGGCTAAATAGGCAACTACAGGTTTCCCCTGTTTCTGGAGGAGATAAGCCGCTGTAGCAGCCTCTGAGTCCCAGCAAATATCGCCTACAAGGACGATCAATTCAGTCAAAGGGTCTGATTGAAGCCATTCTAGCCAGAGCCGACAGGAGGAGCCAACCAGGGGATCGCTACCAATATGGATCACGATCGATTGACCTAGATTTGCTTGATTTAATTCACTAGCGATTTCGGCGGTCAAACTTTGATTGCGACTGACAATTGCGACTCGCCCTGGATTAAATAATTGAGGCTGATAAATACCCAACAATAATCGATCGAGAATAATAATTCCCGCACTCCCAGAACCCAGAATCAATGTATTGGTAACACTTGCCTGACGCAATAACCGAATCATATCTAGCGGCGGCACGCCTCTAGTCATAATTACCAACTGCCGAATACCTGCGGCAATTGCTTCTAATGCCGCATCCAAAACTTCATAAGCAGGCACAAAAATTAAGCTAGTTTCGATCGACCCCAATGCCGTTTGTGCCTGTTCAACCAGATCGAAGATTGGGAGCTGCCCTAACTGCTGCCCCCCCTTACCAGCGATCGTAATTCCGACAATCTTGGTACCATAAGCTTGCATCCGGCTAATTGCCGCAAGTGCGAGGGGATTGTCTATGCCTTGAATTAGCACACGGCTATCTGATTGGAGATCGATGGACATTTAGTTGATAGTTGATAATTGATAATTGATAATTAATACACGCAATCTCGCCGCTTGGGTGCCATTCATTTTTAAAAACTATCTATTTTCCCTAAAGCCTAATCCTTAGCAATTGCTAAGGTTTGAGCGATGGCTCGATCAAAGTTGGTGACGAGCTTGACAGATAATGGTAGTAACCCCGATAAGAGATCGCGATCCTGTTCCAAGACCCGCCAGATAATCGTGAAGTCTCGATCGTGAGGTAAATATTGAATTAGTTGTTGAAAAATATCGATTTCACTCCCTAGCAGATTGACTAGTAAAACATCTATAGTACTTGAATCACCTCGATCTCGATTGTAAATTCCGAGACGATCGAGTGCAAGCTGCATTTCTTCACCACAAGCGGGATCGACGACTATACATTGAGACACGCAACCCCCACCTTGGGCGATACCATCCAACATCGCTAGAGCCAACCCGTTGCCACTACAGAGGATACTAATATTCCCAGCATCCTTAAATAACGGTGATAGGGTGCGTAACCGATTGCGGACATTATCCACAACTTGCCACGGTTGAAGATTGGGATGTCTGCCCACAGCATGGTGATTGACACTAATTTTGCCATCTAATGCCATCACCGCACCATTGCGATCGACTCCCACTGGATTGATTTCGACCAAATCCAAATCCTGAGCTTCCATCAAGAGATACATTTTTTCAATAATCTCACTCACCGCCAGCATCAGATCTCCCTGAAGCCCCATTTTCAATGCCAGCCGTCGCGCATAAAAAGATGAAAACTCCTCATCGACAACTACCTGCTCAATTCGATCAAGAATAGTATTAATATTCATCCCCCCATCGCTAGAACCTAGCAACACCGGACGACAAGCCAACCTGTCAATCACAATTGCCAGATAAAATTCCTGACTGGTATTGTACTTAGCCTCAGCTAATAGTACCTTGGGATATTCGCCGGAAATCGGCAAATTAAAGATTGTTCTGGCTGCGGCGATCGCATCGATGGTATTCTCAACGAACCTAATCCCGCCAGCCTTGCCCCGATTGCCGACACTAACCTGTGACTTTAATACTACCGGATAAGGAATCCGCAACGCTTTGAGATCCGTCGGTCGATCGATCCGCTGCGATGGCAATACAGGGATTCCCACCTCGCGGAATAATTCTTTGGCTTGGTACTCTAGTAAGTCCATAAATGGTGGATGGTGAATGGTGGATGGTGGATGGTGGATTATGGCTTAGAAAATATTAGACGCTCGATTACTAGTGATTGCCAGAGATGTTTCCACAACAATGAGGCACTAACAAATACTATTTACTATTCCCCATCCACTAATTTAATCCTTGACTGGAGCTTCTACCTTAAATTTTCCAGTAGAGCTAATTGTCACCTTACCACCAGTAGACCTAATGCCCTCGATCGCTCGTTTGACAACAGTATCGTCTACCGCAGCAACTAAGACCATATTCCAAGCATCAAATTGAGCCTGTTTACTGTTGGGATTACGAGCAAGATAGTTGGCAGTGCCCTGAGATAGCTTGGCAACATTTTGACCCTCTGGATTACCAGCTTGGCTAGCCCAGTTTGCCGCAGATAGCATTGACTTCCGCGCATCATGGACTCTGCCCAAAAATAGTAACTCATCGACAGCCTTCAGCCTCCAAATATAGTAACCGCGATCGGGCACTTTTGGAGTCAATGATTTCAACCCACGATCCATCAGACTAACCGATTGCTCTGGTTTGCCAGCATAGAGAGAACCCGTACTCGATAGATAAAAATAAGCATAAAGGAAGCGGGGGTCTCGATCGAGTATCGCCTCAAAATATTCCATCGCCGCGCCATACCCAGCCTGACTGCGTAAATCTGTATCTCCGAAATATTGAATAAAATCGATAAAGTGCCAGTCAGCAATGATATTATCAAACCCAAACGTGGGCAATGTTTTGGCGATCGACAGTTGGGTTTTCAGACTCGCTTCTTGTTGTTGCAAATAGACCTTGCTAATATTTTTATTCTGCTGCTTGAGTGATGCTAGTTGGGGTGTTTGGAGATAAATGATCGCGGCGAGTGCCCCCAGTATAGAGCCGACTTGCCCGAATAGTGCAGGGGACGGAGACAATTTCGCTCTCAACCTGTCCCAAGCCGAAATTTGGATAGATACTGACATAAATTTGCTAAATTAAATTCAAAATGATAGTTAATCGCCGAAAATTGGTAACTTAAAGAAATAGCCCCAGTCTGATCTCAAACATTGGAGCCACAGACACAACCCCGAGGAGTAGCGTAAATTATGGCAACCAGTAAATTAACAAAAGTCTTTGTACTAGCCTCTGGCATGGCTTTCTTGAGTTCGAGCGTATTAGGACTGAGCGGATTAGTTGGTAGCTCATTCAATAAACCCGTCGCCACCGAAAATGCTGCCCAATCTCAGAATGCCCAATTTCAGGTCGAAGAGAAAGGTTTCCTGACAGTTTTAAAACGAGAACCAAATAATCAAACCGCATTGCGGGGCTTAGTCGAGATTCGGATGCGGACAGGTGATGCTCCAGGCACCAAAGTCGCCCTCGAACAGCTAGTCAAGCTCAATCCCACCAACAAGCAATACAAAGAATTTCTCACCGTATTGAATAAACAGTTAGCAGATACCAAAAAAGTGGGTACTCTAAAACCAACTGAGCCAAAGCAACCAACTCAATCGTCTAAATAGGTAGTTACTGGTATAGAGTTTATTCATTCGGTAAATTGGTTGCGGAAGATTAAGCCAAAATTTTTTGATCGACAGGTAATTTTCGATCAAGTATGGGAATAATAAATTGTAGGCAGGCTAAAGGATCTTCATTAAGTAACTAGTATTTACATTCATGTAGATGAGTGAATCGATCGCATTTGACGACAAGCACAAATAAAAATCAAGAGATTAGGAAATAATGATGAACGGGGAAACTAGCAATTCTGAACTCGACCGGTTAATACCTCCTGAAATCAAGAATGATGATTTTTATGCAATTATCCAGAAAATTGCTAGAGAAGCAGATATTCAAACTGTGCTAGAAATAGGCTCGTCTTCCGGTGGGGGCAGTACTGAAGCATATGTAACGGGACTACGGGATAACCCCAACCGCCCAATTCTATACTGCATGGAAGTCTCACAACCGAGATTTGCAGAGTTGAGT
>JAJAYU010000113.1 GCA_026786125.1 Chamaesiphon sp. | reverse complement strand
CGGCGGCGTTTTTTGCCTCCATTTTGCTCTTGATAGCTAGGATGATTGACGAGGTTGAAATCAGCTCCACTTTCCGCGCCTTCTTGACCAAAAGCATCCCAGACTTCTGGAGTTGGTATTGGTTGACGTAGATCTGGTAAGGTTCGATCGTTCCGGCGTGGTCCTCTAGTCAAACTTCTACCGGAGGTCGAACTATTCTCAGTATTGCTGCGACCGCGATATTCGCGCTGGGGTGATGTCGAAACCAATGAAACGGCCACCGCTTCGCCATTTACATCATAGACAGCTTCCCCAGGCACATGGGCTAAATGTCCTAAACCGCCACATGTGGAGCAAGTCTCACCAAATAGCTCGTAAATATTTTGACCCTGGCGTTTGCGGGTGAGTTCGACTAAGCCGAGTTCGGATAATTGGGCAATTTGAGGTCTAGCTTTATCAACCCTTAGTTGCTTGTTAAAGTGTTCGAGCACTTGCAGTTGATCTTTGCGATAATCCATATCGATAAAATCGATGATGATTACCCCTGCAATATTCCGCAGTCGCATCTGGCGGGCGATTTCAGTTGCTGCTTCGCAGTTTGTCCATAGTACCGTTTCGCGGGAGGTATTCGATCGAGTGAAGGAACCAGAGTTGACATCCACTACTGTCAAAGCTTCCGTCGGCTCGATGATAATATACCCACCAGAAGGCAGATCTACTCTGGGTTTTAATGCTTCCCTAATCGCCGCATTGACGCGGAAATATTCTAGAATTGGTTGACGTTCTCGATGTTGATCGACAACTACACCCGCTGGTAATTGACCATCATTCCAGCCCTGGAGCGTCTGCTTGACTCGCTTGAGTCCCTGTTGAGAGTCTACGACGATCCGATTGACATCATCAGCGTACATGTCTCGCAGCACGCGCTGAATAAAGTCATCATCGCGATTGAGCAAAGCTGGAGCGCGGGTAGTATTCGCATCCTGCTGAACGGTTTCCCACTGCTTTTGAAGTTGATCTAGATCCTCTAGAATCGCATCTTCGGTGGTACCTTCTGCTTCTGTCCGCACCAATAGACCCATGCCAGCAGGCTTGGATAGCACAGCTAAAGCTCTGAGCCGATTGCGCTCACCTTCAGATCGAATTCGTCTGGATAGATTTACACCTTTACCAAACGGAATCAACACGACATAACGACCTGGCAAACTGACATTCCCAGTCAACCGAGGGCCTTTATTGCCCGTTGGTTCCTTCATGATCTGCACTAGCACTTTTTGCTGTGGTGCAAGCAATTCAGTAATCGAACCAGCACTACGTCTAAGTCGGAGTGGGCCTAAATCAGTAACGTGGATAAATCCATTCCGAGACGGGTCGCCGATGTTGATAAAAGCAGCATCAATCCCTTGCAACACATTTTCGACGATGCCAAGATAGATATCACTGACCTGATGTTGTCCGGTCGCTACTACCAACTCTTGAATTTGGTCTTCCCCAAATACGGCACCAATGCGGTGTTGCTCCGCAATAATTATTTGCTTTGGCATTCAATTTCCTCGAAAATTAGCAGCACGTCCGGTCACTGAGAATCGACTGGTGCCGAGCGTTGCTGGTATGATGTAGTAATATTTGGCGCGAGATGTAGGTAGAAAAATCTAATCGGTAGCTAGATGGTTGACATCTGTTTACTTTGCTAGGTGCTAAATGATGCACTACGCCAATAACTCAGACGTATAGCTGTCGATCGTCAAATATCTACCTGTTGGCAAGACCCTAGGCATTGGTACAGCCGCTCATAAAAGGGAAACGGCAATCGTATCGCTAGAGGAGAGCTTGCATCAATACCTAATGTCTCTTCTGTTCCAACTTCTTCGTAGAGAGTTGTCATGTGTAGCCTTCTACAATCGGTCGAATTGGGCGATTTTCCAATTCTCTCAAACTCCGTTACACCTAAGAATTTAGGGATAACGGTGGTGGTATATCCAGAACCCACGAAAATTTTGTCAAGTAGACGACCGCTTCCAGTTTGGATTACCGAAAGGTTTGGGAAGATTGGCTTGCTCTTCCTTGAGGCGATCGCTCTTGGTTACTTTCGATTATAGCTGTAAACTGTCACGATCTCAAAGCTAACTTCCGTAGACTTTGAATCGTCTCGATCGTCGCTTGGGCAACTCGATCGATTTCACCTACTGTATTAGTATGCCCAATTCCAAACCGAAGTGCTGCATAGGCGAGAGATTCAGACCTACCGATCGCCTGGAGGACATGGGAAGGGGCAATTTTGGCAGAACTGCAAGCTGCCCCAGATGAGAGGGCAACAGTAGGGCGTAAGCCTAGTAAGAGCGCGTTTCCATCTACACCTGCGACGCTAATATTCAGGTTTCCGGCTAATCGCTGGGTGGGATGCCCATTCAGATAAATGCCCTCAATCGGACTCAGTTGAGACCACAATCTTTCGCGCAATTCGATTAATTTTGACGTATTGGGATCGATATCTGCTAGAGCAATTTCGACAGCTTTAGCGAAGCCAACTATTTGCGGTGGATATAGTGTACCCGATCGCATTCCCCGTTCGTGTCCACCGCCGTGCAATTGGGGCGATATTTTCACACGCGGGTTGCGACGACGAACATATAGTGCGCCAATCCCTTTTGGCCCATATACTTTATGAGCAGTGATCGACATTAAATCGATATTTAATAAGTTAACATCTAAGGGGATTTTGCCGATCGCTTGAGCCGCATCAGTATGAAATAAAATACTCCGTTCTCGACAGATTTTACCAATTTCAGCGAGTGGTTGAATTACGCCAATCTCGTTATTCGCTGCCATAATTGATACCAAAATTGTATCTGGACGAATGGCATCTTTTAGTCGATCCAGATCTAGCAATCCATCTAATTTCACAGGTAGATAAGTAACTGTAAAACCTAATGATTCTAGATATACACAGGGATCTAATACAGCATTGTGTTCAGTTTGGAGGGTGATAATATGTTGCCCTTTAGCAAAATAGGCTTCAGCAATTCCTTTGAGAGCGAGATTATTTGCTTCGGTTGCACCACTAGTAAATACAATCTCTTCAGGGCTTGCACCGATGGCGGCTGCAATCGTCTCTCTTGCGCCTGTAACCGCAGCTTCCGCCGCCCAGCCATATTGATGAGTGGTACTGGTGGGGTTGCCAAAATGTTCGGTAAAATATGGCAACATTGCTGTTAACACACGCGGATCTATAGGTGTTGTGGCATGGTGATCTAAATAGATCGGTTTGTGTGAATCTGTCGTCATAGATTTTTATCAACGATTAAAATCGTCGCTCATAATGCAAAGATCTTTAGGTCGGGTTGAAGAATGAAACCCAACGCATTCAACCAGCAGAGAAAATCCAATATTTATAGGATATTGGTGTGTTGTTGGATTACGCTTTGCTCACAACCCAACCTACGAATTTTATATTAATTGTTTCAACACTGTATCGACGTGGTTTTTGACACGAACATTCGACCAAATTTGTGAGATCACTCCAGTCGGATCGATCAGAAATGTTGATCGAACAATCCCCATATATTCCTTACCCATGAATTTCTTTAATTGCCAGACACCATAACTTTCGGCAATTTGATGTTCGGGGTCACTGAGAAGGATAATCTTGAGATTATGTTTGTCAATAAATTTGCCATGAGATCCAATCGAATCAGGACTAATCCCAATCACTTGGGTATTGAGTGCCTGAAACTCAGCTAGTTTGGCTGTGAAATCGATCGCTTCAGCCGTACAGCCTGGGGTGTTATCTTAAGGATAAAAATACAATACTATCGATCGATCTTGAAAGTCTTGAAGACTAATACTCTTCCCTTCTCGATCTGGAGCGGTAAATTTGGGAGCAGCATCGCCAACTTTCATCTGAATACTCTTCTTGGTGCGCTTCCATATTCGGTGAATCCGAACGGAATACAGCCGCTATTTTTAAATATCAATATATTCTAACTTAGGTAGCCCTGTTGGGAATAGCTGTTTTCCCACAGGTTCAGCGATGTTCACAATCGTAAGTTACTAAATAGCCCAATGTGGGTACTCTAAACCTATAGCTTTGACTAATAGTGCGAAATGTACTGTGACTTACATTAAATTTTTTGTACTAGTTTCACGTATTGTGAGATCTAAAGTGTAGATATATTGTCAATCGTCAGTGGTGTGTATGAATCTTTTCCCTCGTCAATATCAAGCTATCTCTGGTTATTCTGTCTTCCTAGCACTATTGCTGGCTGTTTCAGGTTGTCAGCAAGGTCAAAAAGCGATTGGGTCGGTCGAGGGTGGTAAAGTTGCAGATGGTAGTATTGCACTCCCCTGCAAATTTGAGGAATCTAAAACTGGATCTGACACACCTACAAATAAAAGCAAATTCATCCTTACCCTCGATGGTTCAGCTTCGATGGTGGGCTATGCCAAAGATACTAATAGTCGCTATATTCAAACTCTCAAACTGCTAGATCGAGTGTCCTTAGCTGCCTCTGGTGGGGTCGAATATGCGCGCATCGATAACGGTAGAAAACCGATTGATCGAGCCGAGTTTCAAAAGTCTTTTGGTACAAGCTTTTATACAGGACAAACTAGTAAGATTGCTGATGCTTTCCCCGATCTTAAAGCTGCTAAAGGTGAACAGTTAATTGCAGTTGTCACCGATCTACAACCCGATGATGGCGATGTCAATAAAGTTAGCAAACGGATGCTCGAAGACTATCTCAAAAAAGATGGTTATGCGGTAGCAATCTGGGGTGTTCGGAGTGAATTTGAGGGCAAGGTATATCCGCCGAATAATGCGCCAGCTTACGACTACAGCGGTAAGTCTGCAACGAATGGTCGTCCCTTCTACATTTTACTATTAGGGCGATATGATGCGATCGCTGATTTTGCTAAGACGATTAGATCTGCCGATAGTAATAGTCTACTCAAAGATCGATCAAATCTGACTATCTTTACAGCCGATCAAACTATTGCTAGCCCTAGCTATCTTACTGCTTCCCAAGATAATTTGCCCAAGGGTATCGGTTCGCCTGACTCGCTCTCTCAAGATCGCTTCTTGATGGAAAATGGCGAACAACTAATTCAATTTCTGGAAGTAGATGAAAATAGTAATCCAGATAAACAAGCCCTGAAATATACACACAAATATCAATCTAATCCCGATACAGCTATCCCTAGTCAACTCGAACCTAGATATAATGGTCGGAAATATAATGAAGATCCAGCTAAACCAGAGTTTGCACCGAGTAATAACAAGCAGCTTATCGATATTAGTTCGAGTTTAGTCGATGATAAATTGGGTGTCGAGATGAAATTCGATCCGGCTAAGATTGATCGAGGATTGTATTATATCACTGCGGATTTGACGGCTCGATCGATTCAAGCACCAGCAGCATGGAAAGAGTGGGATGATGGTGGTAAAAAAGATGGATCCAAAACTCAAGGTTTGAATGATTTTCTCAATAGCCTGAGTATTAATACTACCAGTGTGATGAAAGAAAAGTCTCCAGTGATTGCTCGACTTTGCTATGGAATTCAGAGAAATTAAATGTTTTCAAATACCGATAAAATATTTTAATTCATCACTCACCCTAAATCATCATGGTAGAAGAATATCCATTAGTTAATAGTTTAGAAAATAAAATTGACGAACTACATCGAGATCGATCAACTGCTAGAAAAATTGTAGATAGTAATAGTAATCTTTTAACGATAAATACAGCACTTGAAGATTATATTGCTATTAAAAAAGATTTAACGATTCCATTAGGAATTCGATATCTTGCGCTGTCCTGTGTTGCTGCACACTATCAACTGTATCAGGACAGTCGGGAAGTATCTCAGATCAAAGATCTAACTGGACAAGCGATAAATATCCCGACTCATGCAGAAGTTTTTAATGCTATTCAAGTTGTCAAAAATCAGTATTGTCAGATCTATGACTGCGATCCTCGCGAGTTTGATAGGGTAGAAAGATTGACAAAGGAGATGTTACCTAATTCGATTACTAAAATCGAGGATTTTCATGCGATACATAATGATAATTATCTCAGTGAAGATGAAATTAGAGCGGAGGAAAGAGATAAAATATTTAAATTGTTATCACTTATAATATTTACATTCTTAATTGGTGGTAGCAGTGGAATTCTAGTATCTATGATGATGAGACAACAACCTCATCCATCTCCTGTAAACGGACAAATACACTCTCCATCAAATGTTAGTCGTATTTCAGATCCTTTCGCTTTCACTTCAGGCTCGCAAATATCTCAAGATGAAGCTATTAGTCTAATCCAGAAATGGCTAGAAGCTAGAAAGAAATTGTTCTCACCGCCATTTGATAGAAATATAGCCACACAGTTAACCACGGGGAAAGCTTATAAAAAACATGTAGAAATAACTAATGGTAAGATAGGAAGTACTGTCGAGTGGTTAATGAAACATAGAAGTAGCTATATTTACACATTGCAACGAATTGATGAAATTGTTAAATTTGAAGCAAATGATAAAGACTGTATAATTGATGTTCGATTGACTGAATATGCTAACCGCTATGATTCAAAAGGCAAATTAGTCAGAGCTAAATCAGGAGAAGACAGAAAAATTGTTAGGTACTTCATAACAGAAGAGGGTGAGAATTTGAAAATATCAGAATATATTAATATAACACCAAGGATGAAGCGTGAAATGTAGTTTTAGATTAATTCAGAGCAAATGAAATCTGTCATTGAATAGTCAAATTACTTCTTATTGACTGGATAGAAATGTGCGATTCAATATTCACTTGTCAGAGTGGATTGTATGGATATTTTACTAAGATTTAGGTTGATACTGACTAAAATTTAGTAAAAAAATGTAAATTTTTCATGATTGTAAGGGAACACTATACATGAAGTCTACAATCTCACCACTATGAAACCCACCGAAGTTATCGGTCTGTTCCTGATTCCCATTCTGGGGATGATGCTAATGTTCGTTGTTCAACCATTGCTATTTTCAGGACAATGGCTACGACTGAGCGATGTCAAGATCCAGACTTGGCTTAATAGCCACTATATGCCGATGGCGAGCATAGTTTTTGCTTCTTCATTGCTTGCGCTGGTTGTATGGATCGGCTGGAATATCAAATCGCCACATAGAACTCCCGAAGCTGGGGCACAACGTGCTAGTTCTTGGTGGTTTATCTTAATTATTCCGATCGTTGGAACTGTGTTAGCGATCATATTATCACGCCAAGGTATTTTAGCTCCGAAGAGTAGTGGCGATGCAATCTTACCGTTAATCATTTTATTTACGATCGATATTATTGTTATTTATTGGTTGACTACAGCCACAAGTACTCCATGCGG